>NZ_JBQHDG010000038.1:0-73140 GCF_052068095.1 Phytohabitans sp. LJ34
TGGCCCAACGCGGAGCTCGCGGTCATGGGCGCCTCGGCGGCCGTCAACATCCTCCACCGCAAGAAGCTCGCCGCCGCTCCCATCGAGGAACGCGAGGCGTTGCGCATGCAGCTCGTCGAGGAGCAGACCCGCGTCGCCGGCGGCGTCGGTCGCGCCCTGGAGATCGGCGTGGTCGACGACGTCATCAAGCCGGGCGAGACCCGGCGCCGCGTCGCCGAGGCCCTCGCCGCCGCGCCCGCGGCCCGCGGCGCCCACGGCAACATCCCGCTCTGACCCGCACTCACCCACTACTGGGGCCTGTCTCTCGAGACAGGCCCCAGCGCCTTTTGAAGGATTGAGCTACCGCGACGTCCGTTGTGGTCCGGACCGTTGCTCCCGCGGCCTCACCCGTCCGCTGTTGCTTGCGGTTACTGCTGCGCCTCAGGCGAGGCCTCGTGCTCCGGCCGGGCCGTCCCCGGCTTGTTCCGGACCGCAACGGACATCGCCTAGGGCCTGCCCCGATCTTGGCGGCAGGCCCTAGGTCGCGAGTGTTCAGCGGCGGTTGTAGAGGCGCATCGTCAGGAAGCCGAAGACCACCGTGAAGAGCGCGCCGGAGACGAGCACCCAGGTCATGTCGGTGGTGTCCCAGCCGCCGTCCATCAGCGCCCGCACCGCGCCGACCAGGTGGGAGATCGGGTTGACGTCGACGAACGCCTGGAGCCAGCCTGGCATCGTGCTCGGGTCCACGAAGACGTTGCTCAGGAACGTCAGCGGAAACAGCACCATCATGCTGATGCCCATCACCGACTTCTCGCTGCGCAGCAGCAGGCCGAACATCGTCCAGATCCAGGAGAACGCGAACGAGAACGCGACCAGCACACCGATGCCCGCCGCGACGCCCACCACGCCGCCGTCTGGGCGGAAGCCGAGCACCAGGCCGATGCCGAGGATCACCAGCGAGGCCACCGTGTACCGGAACGCGTCGCCGAGCAGGTAACCGACCATAGTGGACGGTCGCCAGATCGGCAGCGTGCGGAACCTGTCGAAGACGCCCTTGGTGATGTCGGTGTTGACCGCGATGCCGGTGTACATCGTGATCATCACGACGCTCATCACCATGATGCCGGGGAGCAGAAACTGTAGGTACTCGGTGGTCGAGCCGGCCAGCGCACCGCCGAAGAGGTACGTGAACATCAGCGTCATCATGATCGGGAAGGCGGTCACGTCGAAGAGCTGCTCCGGCACGTGCTTGATCTTCAGCATCGCCCGCCAGCCGAACGTGATCGACGCGGAGAGCCAGCTCGGCCGGCGCGGTGCCTCGTCGGGCGCCAGCACAGCCTGGAGCGTCTCCGGTGAAAACGTGTAGACGGCCTCGTGGGTCTCGGTTGTCGTGGCCGTGCTCATGCCTTTGCCTCCCCGTTGGTCAGTGCCATGAAAACCTCGTCCAGGCTGGGCTGGCCGAGGGAGAAGTCGTCCACGGTGATGCCCGCCTCGGCGAGCGCGGTGAGCGCGGCGGCCGCCCGCTCGGCGGTACGGCGGTCGCTGTCGCCGTTGCCGTTGCCCGACACGCGCGCGGTCAGCGCGACCGGGTCGGCCTCCAGCACCACCTGCCCGCCGAGGCAGCGGGACAGCACCCACTCCGCCTCGGTGCGCTGGCCCGGGTCGCGCAGCCGTACGTGCACCGCGCCCGCGCCCACCGACGACTTCAGCTCGCCCGGCGTGCCCTCGGCGATCACCTTGCCGTGGTCGATCACCGCGATCCGGCTGGCGAGGCGGTCGGCCTCGTCCAGGTACTGCGTGGTCAGCAGCACCGTCGTGCCGTGCGAGACGACGGCGCGCACGATGTCCCACACCTGGTTGCGGCTGCGCGGGTCGAGCCCGGTGGTGGGCTCGTCGAGGAAGAGCAGCTTCGGCGTGTTGAGGATGCTGGCCGCGATGTCGAGTCGCCGCCGCATGCCGCCGGAGTAGTTCTTCACCTGCTTGCCGGCCGCCTCGGTCAGCCCGAACGCGTCCAGCAGCTGCCCTCCCCTGCGCCGCGCGGCCCGCTTGTCGTACCCCAGGAGGCGGGCCAGCAGCACGAGGTTCTCCGCCCCGGTCAGGTCCTCGTCGACCGACGCGTACTGGCCGGTCAGGCTCACCCTTCGGCGCACCTCGTCCGGCTCGCGCAGCACGTCGTGGCCGAAGACCCGCGCATCACCCCCGTCCGGCCGCAGCAGCGTGGCGAGCATGCGCACGGCGGTGGTCTTGCCGGCGCCGTTCGGGCCGAGCACGCCGTACACGGTGCCGGCGGGCACCGACAGGTCGATGCCGTCCACCGCGCGGGTCTTGCCGAACACCTTGACCAGTCCCGTGGTCTCGATAGCGAGCGCGTTCACGGTTGTTCCTCCATCTATTCAGGACACGTACGGACGCGCGGCGCGCGCCTCCCGTAAGGCCAGCCCCCACCAGGTGAGCTGGTCGAGCATTGCCACGACCGCGTGGTCGTCCTCGTCGAGCCGGTCGTGCATCAGGTCCAGCCGCACCCCGTCGCGCATGGTGACGGCGTGCAGCTCGGTGAAGACCGGGCGGAGCTGCTCCACGGCGCAGATGCCGTCGGACCGGTGCCCGTACGACACGAAGCCGACCGGCTTGGCCCGCCACTCGTCGTAGGCGTAGTCGATCGCCTGCTTGAGCGAGGCCGGAAAGCTGCGGTTGTACTCGGGCGTCACCACCACGAACGCCTCGGCCAGCCCGACCGCGGCGGCGAACTCGGTCACCTCGGCCGTGGGCGTCTTGGGATACCGCGCCGGCAGGTCGTACTCGACCAGATCGAGCACCCGCAGCACGATGCCGTCGCGCCGCTCCGCCCGCGACACGAACCACCGCCCGATCCGGTCGCCGACCCGGCCCTCCCGGGTGCTCCCGATGATCACAGCGACTCGCAGCGGCTCCACGCCCGGTAGGCGCGAGGCCGCCCGCTAGATCCGATCTAGCGGGCAGGGTCGGTCACGCGCCTAGGCGTCGAGGCGGATGGCGTCGATCGCCACCTCGTGGCCGGTGCTCTCCGGGTTGGCGCCGGTCACCGCGCAGCCGATCGTCGCCGCGCCGGTGTGATCGAAGGTCACCGTGCCGGCGAGCAGCGTCTTGAACCCGCTGGTCGCGGCGTAAGAGTCGATGGGCGCACCGACCGCCACCCCGTCGACGGTGACCTGGCACCGGCCGCGGTTGGGAAAGGCCTTCACCACCAGGCTGAGCCGGTAGGTGCCGGCGCGCGGCACGTGGATCCCCATCCGGATCCAGTCTCCGGGTGCGTCAGGACCGAGCTTGACCAGCCCACCCCCGCTCGCTCCGGCGTCGGTCAGGTAGTAGACGTGATCTCCGGCGGAGATCCTCGGGGTGGTCGTCTCCGCCTCGACCACGAAACCGGGCAGCCGTTGCAGGGTGATCTGGTCCACGCCGAGCGTCCAGCCGCCGCCCGACGTCCCGGTGACCGTGAAGGTGAACTGACTGGCGCCCGCCGTACCGAAGGTGACCAGCCCGAACTCGACATCGCGGAAGCTGTATCCGGTCGAGTACCCGTCGACGGGGTCGCCCTGGTCGACGCCGTCGATCGCGAGCTGCGCTCGCGCCCGGTCCGGGCTGTCCTTCATCCGGGCGCTCACCCGGTACAGGCCGGCCTGCGGCACCGTGACCGTGTAGCGGATGTGGTCACCGGGGCCGTCCGCGGTGAGCTTGCTCAGCCGGCCGCCGCTGGCGACCGTGTCGCTGATGCTCTGTGCCAGGTCGCCGGTCGACGCGACGGTCGGCAGGTCCTCCGCCTCCATCTGCCGCACCAGCGGCGTGAGCACCACCAGCGTCGTCGCGTTGGGCGTGAGCGTGAACGACCCGCTGGCCGAGCCGCCGGCCGGCAGCACGCGCTGCTCGATCCGTTGCAACGCGGCACCGGACGGAGTCGTCGCGTCGACGAGGTAGCGCTCGAGTCGGATCTTCTCACCGGCGAACTCGGCCGGCAGGTTGAGCACGCCGAGCGTGACGTCGTGCGATGCCACACCGGTGGTCCACTGGTAGTTGGTGGCGAGCACCGCGATGCCGGAGGAGTCCCGGGTGGCCAGCGCGTTGACCCCGATCCCGTTGGCGTCGAGCCCGCTGGAGGTGGCCCGGATCCGCCGTTCCTTGAGCATCCGCTGCATCCGCACGACGTTGTAGTACGGCCGCACGCTCCCCGGCGCCCCGTCCACGAACATCGACTTTCGCTCGTTGTTCCCGTGGTTGTAGACCCAGTGCATCGGCATGTCGGTGCCGCCGTCGACGTAGAAGATGCCGAGCGTCGCCATCGCCGCCGACTGCGTGAGCATGTCCTCCGCCTCGGTGCCCGGCCCGTGCCCGCTGGAATCGGTCGCCTTGCCAGGAAAGACGCCGTACTCGCTGACCACGACCGGCGTCTCCGGATCGAGGCCGCGGCTGCCCAGCCAGCCCGCCAGTGTCGCCTTCGCCGTACGCACGTCCGCGGGGTTCGCCCGGCGGCCGTACTCGTGGTAGGAGAGGAAGTCCAGCGCCTTGGCCTCGTCGGTGTCGGCCGCGAACCGGGTGAGGAAGGCGCGCAGGTAGGCGCCGTTGAACTGGTAGGTCACCGGTCCGCCGACAAGGATCGGCAGATCCGGACGCAGCTCCGCGTTGACCTCGTTCACCACGGCATAAGCGATCTTGTACCACTCGTAGTAGTCGTCGACCGCGAGCGGCGGCGCCTCGTGGTCCTGCGGGGTCCAGGTCTTGTCCGGCTCGTTGAAGACCTCGACGTAGCGCAGCATCGGGTATCGCTGCTTGTAGTGCCGGATGCCCGCCTTGAGCACCTCTCGACATGTCTGCGGCGCGGCCAGGTCCATCAGCGCGGCGTCGCACTGGTCGAAGTTGGCGTAGAGCTGGTCGGCGTGCCCGGCGGCGCTGTCGAAGTAGTCGTGGTGCGCCGAGAAGTCGTATGTCCCGTGGACTTCGTCGTAGTACTCGGCCGGCTTCGCCCAGACCCGCACCACCCGGGCCGGCCCGATGTCGTCGATCTGGGCCAGGTCACCGGCGGGCAGCGGGGTGGGGTTCTGATTGTGATACCAGGCCGGGTTGTCGAGCGGGCCGAGGTCACTCGCCGCGTCCACGACGACCGACGCCGCGGCGGCGTGGGCGGCGGGCGCGGTCACCGTGACAAGACCACCGGAAACGAGCAGTGCGACGATCCCCGTCGCGAGGGTCCCCCGTGTCCACCGCATGGTTCGCCATTGTCAGGACGACGACGGTTGATGTCTACACAATCCACTGTGGAATATCTCAGAGGCGCCAGGTCACGCTCGGCTGGGGGTCGTAGCGACAGGTCGCGCCGGTCGAGACGGTGGTGCGCAGATGGGCGGCCAGCTCGGGGTGGCTCTCGTCCAGACGGCGGAGGGTGTCGCGGATGCGGGCGGTGACGGTCTTGCGGGCGCGTTCGGCCTCGTCGCCCAGTCTGCGGGTGCGGCCGCCCAGGCCGGCGGCGGCGCGGAGCTCGTCGATCAGGGCCTTGCGCTCACGGTCTAGCTCGGCCACCCGGGACGGGGAGGCGGCTTTGTCGATCTCGTCGTCGAGCCACACGAGCCGTTGCTTGTAGCGGGACTTGGCCTCCTCGTCGAGCACCGGATCGCCGCCCATGCGGCGGGCCGCGACCACGAGCGCGCCGCCCTCGGGGCTGAGCAGCTCGACGGCCGGTATGTCACGGCCGGGCGCGCCGAGCAGCAGGTGGAGGTCGCGCAGGCCTTTCGCGTCGGGCACGTGCACCTGGTGGCCGGCGAAGCAGAGCACCCACACGGCACCGTCGAGGCGAAACTCGTTGCCCGACGGGGGCGCGCCGGCCAGGCGCATGCCGATCGCCGCGGCCTCGGCGTCGACGCGCCGGCGCAGGGCCGAGGCGGCCTCGGCGTCGGTGGCGGCTAGCGCGTCCGCGAGGCGGCGGCGGGCCTCGATCGCCCACGGGCGGGAGCGGAGGCGGTCGGCCGACTCGGCGGCGGCGGTGAGGTGGCGGACCGCGGCGTCCCAGTGGCCCTCGGCCGCGTCGAGCGCGCCCAGCCAGAGGTCGACCGGGCCGCTGACGTCGCAGCCGTAGAGCGAGACGAGCCACTGGCCGGTGTACGGCAGCAGGTCGGCACGGGCCCGCTCGCGCAACCCCGCGTCGCCCGCGGCGGCGGCCACCTGGGCCTGGGCGCGCAGCCTCAGCGCCTCGTACATACGCGGCGCGCCGGCGGGCAGCACGCGCACCGCTGTCTCCGGGTCGCCGGTGGCCGCGGCCGTGATCGCGGCGAGCAGTGTGCGGTGCGGGCGGCGCTCGTCGAGCAGCTCGTGCGGCGCGGGCAGCTCCTCGTAGCGCCCCTGCGTCTGGTAGAGCGACCAGCGCAGGTGCCCCACCATGTCCGTGAAGTGGTCGTGCTCCTGGTGGTGCTCGCTGTAGGCGGCGACCGCCCGCTCCAGCAGCGTCTCCGCGTCGTCGAAGCGGCCGTTGACCGTGGCGATGATCGTCTGGTCGATGGCCGAGGAGAACGCCGAGCGCGGCTTGCCCTCGCTGCTCGCGATCGCCACAAACTCCTCGTACTGGTCGAGGTAGGCGGGATCGCCGCGCTCCAGCAGGGCCACCCAGCGAAACGACGCCGCGAAGTACGCCCGGCCCTTGTTGTCTTCGCGGCGGGCCAGCCGCATCAGCTCGGCGGTGATGCCGACCCGCTCGTCCGCGGTGCCCGGCCCCCAGATCGCGTCGTGGCGGGCCCAGAGCGCGATCTGGAGGGCCTCGTCATCACCCCGCGCGCGGGCCAGGTCGACCGTGCGGCTGGCGAGGTCGCGGGTGAGCCCCTCGTCGCCGCCTTCCCACTCCTTGCCGGCCAGCATCGGGTATGCCTCGCGGAGCAACGCGGCCCGGCCGGACTCCTCGTGCCAATCGGTGGTGAGCGCCGCGCGGGCCAGCAGCTCCGGGTCGCCGAGCTGGCGGGCGAGCGCGACCACCTCGTCGTAGATCCGGGACGCCTCCTCGCCTTCGCCACCGTGGCGCAGGTCGCTGACCAGATCGAGGCCGACCACGACACGGCGGCGCGGCAGGCTCGCACTCCGCTCGTACGCCCGGCGGAGGTGCCCGACACACTCCTCCATCGCGAAGCGGCTGCCGGCGTCGCGGGCGGCCCGCACGAGCACGTCGACCACCCGCTCGGGCTCCAGCTCGCCGCCGGCCAGCCACGCGTGGCGGGCCAGGTCGCCGGGGACAAGCAGGTCGCGGTCGAGCACCTGGACGACCGTGGCGTGCAGCCGCCGCCGCTCGGCGTCGTCGAGCGCGTCGTAGAGCGTCTCGCGGACGAGATCGTGGGCGAACGCGAACCGCCCCTCGCCGAGCGCCACCACCAGCCGCGCCACCATGGCCTGGTCGATCAGCCGATCGACCTCGGGCACCGGGGCGGACAGGGTGGCGGCGAGCACCTGCCGGTGAAACTCGCGGCCGAGCACCGCCGCGGCGGTGAGCATGCCGGCAACCGCCTCCGGCAGCTGGGACAGGCGGCGGCGCACGGCATCACGCACGCCCGGCGCGATCGCGCTTACCGCTCCGCCGCGCCAGAGGCGGGCGGTCTGCTCCACGAAGAACGGGTTGCCACCCGTGCGCAGGTGCACCTCGGTGACCAGGTCGGCCTCCGGCTCCTGCCCCACCGTGCGGGCGATGAGCGCGCCCACCTCGTCGCGCTCGAGCCCGGTCAGCGTGACGGTGGTGGCCTTGGCCACGAGCGGCGCCATCAGCGGCCGCAGCGGGTGGTCGGTGGCCTCGACCTCCACGTCACGGTAGGTGCCGACGATCAACAGCCGCTCGAACCAGGTGTGCCGCGCGACGAACTCCAGCAGCCGCAGCGACGCCGTGTCTGCCCAGTGCAGGTCGTCGAGGACCACCACGACCGGCCGGTGGTGCGAGACGGCGACGAGCGCGGTGGTGAGCGCGTCGTACAGCTCGAAGCCCTCCAGCGGGTCGCCGCCGGACCGCTCGCCGAGCAGCGCCGCCAGGCCCGCGCCGCCGGCCTCCTCGGCGGCCGCCCACTCCGCCGCGGCGGCCGCCCGGCGCAGCGCCCGCACCGCCTGCACCCACGGCCAGTAGCCGGGGGCACTCTCCGAATCCCAGCAGGCGCCACCGAGCACCAGCGCGCCGCGGGCACGGGCCTCGTCGGCGGCACCGGTCACGAGCGTCGTCTTGCCGATGCCGGCCTCGCCGGTGACCAGCACCAGCCCGCCGTGGCTCTCGGCCGCACGCGCGACCTCCGCGCGCAGCACCCCCGCGGGATGGTCCCGCCCGATGATCTCCCGCCCTCGACCCATGACGCCCTAGACGCTATCCACTGCTACCGACATTCATCGAGTGGACAGCGCATATACCGCCATACGCGCGTTTTCGTACCGCAGCTGGGCGAGCGCGGCAAGCTCCGGTGACTCCGGCGCGACCTCGCGGTCGACGACCAGCCAGCGGACGCCCCGCGCGCGCAGGGTCGCCAGCCCGGCTGCGGTCGGTGCGGAGAACGCGGCGTCGTTGACCGCGAGCAGCGCCGGATCCCAGAACGGCGCCCACGGCCCCAGCGGATCACCCAGCATGCGCGGCGCGAACGTCCAGCCCTCGACGAGCACCTGCCGCTCGGTGTACGCGCTCAGCCAGAACGACCGCGCGTCACACGAGCCGTCCGCCGTCACGCCCTGGCAGTGCACGTTGGTGGCGACCACGTCGTCGGGGTCGCTGTGGTCGTGCACCCAGCGGGCGGCCGCGATCCGGGAGGCGGGCAGCGGGGTCAGCGCGTAGGCGCCGCCGTTGGGGTACCGGTACGCGGCCGCCGCGTCCATCACCAGGCCGGGCGCCCCCGCGACCAGGACGCCCGTCAACAGGACGGCCGGATATCGCCGCCGCGACACAAGACCCAGGATCGCGAACACCAGCGCCAGCGCCAACGCCCAGGAGAGCAGCGGCAGCAGCGGTTCGTACGGCGGGTCCCAGTCGACGCTGACCGCGCCGGTGACAAGCTGGACCGCGCACAGCAGCACCCCGAACCCGACCGCGAACGCCACCCGAGGGCCGACCACCGCCCAGCCCCACGCCGACAGGATCACGCCGAACGCGAAGCCGGCCCGCATGAAGTACTGGTTGCTGCTGCCCGGGTGCGCGGTGACCAGGTAGAGCGCCGGCCCCACGACCGCCCCGCCGAGCAGAAACACCTGCTCCGGCAGCAGCCGCATCCGCTGCCGCCACACCAGCGCGACGATGCCGGCCAGCCGGAGCTGCATGTTGAGCAGGAAGGCCACGAACACGAAACCCCACGACAGGGCGCCGGAGGTGTACGGCTCGAGGCCCGAGGCCGCCGCCACGGACACGCCGTGGTTTTCGAACGCGAACAGGATCGCGGTCGCGAACAGCTGCGCCGCCACCGCGAGCCCGAGCGCGCCGAGCACCGCCCACGGCAGCCGCCGCCGGGTCACGAAGAGCACGAGCGCGGTGATGCCGAGCGCGCCCGCGGCCACCGGGACGGAGCTCGCCTTCGCACCGGTCGAGCCGGCGAGGAAGAGCCCCGCGAGCACGCACGCCCCGCGGGAGGAGTCGCCGCGGACGATCGACGCGAGCACGCCGATCAACGGGATCAGCAGCACCCAGCTGTACGTCATCGACGGGCTGCCCCACACGATGAACGTCGCCTGCGTGCCGAAGAGCTGCCGCACGCCGTTTTCGTAGCCGAACTCGCCGATCGTGAACATCAGCACCGCGGCGCCCACGCCCACGTACGGCCGCTGGCTGACCCGCCACCCCACCACCGCGACGAGCACGACGGCGAGCGCGCACAGCGCCGGCACCGCGAGCCGCAGGAAGACGGTCGGCAGGTCGACGCCGCTGACCAGCGACGCCGCGCCCATGTGCGCGAAGCCGAACCAGTGGTAGTGCAGCGGCTCGCCGGCCACCTGCGGCACGTCGAGCGGCGCCTGGTGCGTGGCCGCGCCGGCGAGCGACATCTGGAACGACAGGTCGATGTACTGCGCCTGCTCCTCCGAGGTGGGCAGGATCGGGTTGCGGCTCAGGAACGACTGCCACAGGTAGGCCGTGAAGCCGGCGATCACACCGGTCACCGCCCACGCCCACCCGGCCGGGACCGGCGTGTAGCCGCGCACCACCCAGTGCCGCCGCAGCGCCGGCACCGCGAGGAACGGCCCGATCACGGCCGCCGGCCACACCCACAGCCACCGCTCGGCGCCCACCGACACGAACACGAACCAGGCCGCGAGCTCCAGCACCAGCCCGACCACCGCACCCACCGCGAGGTCTTCGACAAGCGTGTGCGGCGTGCGGCGCAGCGCCCGGTAGACGAGCGTGCCGGGCAGCACCACGGCCAACGCCGCGTAGGCGGTGTATCGCAACACATCCAGGACCGGCGTCCCAGTCACCAGCAACGCGCCGGCCACCACCGCGAAGGCCACCACCGCCGGGGTCCATCGCCGCACATTCTCTGGTACGAAAGGAGTCCGTTTCGCCTCGCCGGCGCTCTCCGCCGAGCGGCTCTCGGTAGCGGTCACCTCAGACTATCCACGATGGACTCTGCTTCGTCGGTGTCGGCCACGACCGAGTAGGCCGGCCGGCCCTGCACGGCGGTGTAGATGCGGGCCACGTACTCGCCGAGCAGGCCCAGGCACAGCAGCTGCACTGCGCCGAGGAAGAGGACCGCCACGTAGAGGGAGGGCCAGCCGCTGACGGTGGCGCCGTTGAAGTACGCGATCAGCGCGATGACCACCAGGATCCCGCAGAGCACCACGCCGGCCAGCCCCAGCCAGGTGGCCACCCGCAGCGGTGCGGCGGAGAAGCTCGTGACGCTGTCGGCGGCGAGCGCGATCATGCGGGACAGCGGGTACTTGGTGCGCCCGGCGGCCCGCTCCGCCCGCTCGAACGGCACCTCGCCGCTCGGGAAGCCGAGCCAGGGCACCACGAGCCGCAGCACCGGCGCCCGCTCCGGCAGCTCGCGCAGCGCCTCCACCGCGGCCCGGCTGAGCAGCCGGAAGTCGCCGGCGTGGGCGGGCACGTCGTTGCCGACGATGCGGCGCATCAGGCGGTAGTAGACGCCCGCGGTCCACCGTTTGAAGGTGGTGTCCGCCTGGCGGTTGGCGCGTATCCCGTACACGATGTCGAGGTTTTGACCCCGCGCGAGCCGTAGCATCTCGACGATGGTCTCGGGCGGGTCCTGGAGGTCGGCGTCGATGGTCGCGACGTAGCCGCCGCGGGCCCGCATGAGGCCGGCGAGCAGCGCCGGCTGGTGGCCGCTGTTGCGCCGCAGGCGCAGCACGCGCAGCTGGGGCCACTGCCGCCGGGCTGCGAGCAGGGCCACGGGGGTGCGGTCGGTGCTCCCGTCGTCGACGGCCACCACCTCGTAGGGCTCGCCGAGCGCGTCGAGCACCCCGCGCAACCGGGCCACGAGCAGCGGCAGTACGGACTCTTCGTTGTACATCGGGATGACCACGGAGAGTGCCGGCTCGGACGCGACCACGCCCGCACGGTATCAGGACGAACTGGATGCCGCGGGTAGCCACCGACGGGTCAGGCCGCCCGAAAGGACGAGGGGCACGCCCACCATTGCGAGCAGCACCGGCACGGAGAGGACGGCCGACCCGAGCGCGAATCCGGCGTACACGGCGAGCGCCACGATCTCCTGCCCGAACCCCGCCACCGAAAGCACTGTCGCCCGCGCCGGGCCGGCGATCGCGTCCTGGATCCGCGCCTCGGTGAGGATGTCGAAGAGCTCGAGGGCGGCGAAGCCGAGCGCGACCGCGACCATGCCGGCCGGGTGTCCCGCGGTGGCGCCGGCCGCGAGCAGCACCCCGCCGACCGCCACGATCGCCGCCAACCGGGCCGCCGAGAGGTGCGCCCACCGCTCGGCCAGCGCGCTCGCGACCGCCATCGCGGCGACGGGCAGCACGAAGAGCAGCGGTACGAACGCGGTGGCCGCGCCCATCTCGCGGGCGAGGATCGGCAGGTACTCGTCGATCGCGCCCATGCCGGTGACCACCGCGTAGAGCAGGACCGCCCGGCTCACGGTCCGGTTGGCGCGCACCTCGGCGAGACCTGCTCGCAGCGTCTTGGCGTAGCTGCCGCCGGTTTCCTCCACCCGCGACGCCTCGGGGAAGGACAGCGCGACCGGCACGACGGCCAGGCTGACGAGGATGCTGGCCAGGCCGACCAGCGGGTACCCGCCGAGCAGGAACGCCGGCGTGGCGAGCACCATCGCGGCCAGCTCCGCCACGAGAGCGGTGGTTTGCGCCAGCCCGGCCGTGCGCACGTAGCGGTCGGTGGCGTCCGCGGCGGCGAGCTCGTCGTAGACGAGCGCCTCCACGCTGCCGGAGGTCATCGCGGTCGACGCGCCCCACAGCACGAACCCGGCGGCGAAGGCGGCGTACGAGGGGAAGAACGTCCACAGTGCGAAGCCGATGGCCCGGAGGACGGCGGCGATCGCGACAAGCCGGCGGCGCGAGTACGCGTCCGCCAACGCTCCGGACGGTATCTCCAGCGTGAAGCCGACGACCGACCAGATCACGAACAGCGAGGAGATCTGCCCCGTGCCGAGCCCGGCGTCGGCGAAGAGCAGCGCGTAGACCGGGTAGAGGAGCACGCCCTCGGTGCAGGCGCGCAGGGCGCAGAGGCGCCAGGCGGTGCTACGTCATGCGGGATGGCGCGTGGGCTCGACCATGGGGCAACCGTGTCACCCCCTGGTCGAGCCCGTCAACGCACTTACTCGACGACCGATAGATGCACGTGGTTGGTGTGCAGCTCGCTGGGGCCGCAACAGCCGCTGTACGACTTCCAACCACTGCTGGGCAGCCAGATCTGTTTGAACCAGATCACGTAGAGCACGCCCAGCCGGCTCGCGTTCTTGATGAAGAAGTTGGACAGGTTGTTGCCGTACGTCTTCGCCGAACCGGACGCCGTGCCGCCGAAGACGTCGCCCGAGTCGACGCCCCAGTCGCAGGCCCGACCCTTCGGGTGCTCACCCGACCCGCCGCTGCGGTAGCAGGAGACGAAGATCTTGAAGCCGGCTCCCTTGGCCTGCTGCACCGCGTGCCACAGGCGGGGCGTGATGCACCCGTTGCCGGAGGTCGGGTCGGGGCTGATCGAGCAGCCGGACCCACCGGAGAACCCGGACGCGTTGGCGGCGCTGCCACTCCCGCTGGGACCGCTGGCGTTCTCGCCGCCGCCGGCGTTCTTCAACGCGGTCTCCGCCTGCTTCTTGCGGGCGGCCATGATCTGCACCTGCTTCTGCTGCTCGCGGATCTCGTTGTCGATCGCGAGCTTGGCGCGGGTCACCTCGTCTTTGGTGTCGAGCAGGTCGCGGAGCTTCTTGTCTTCGGTGGCGGCCACCGTGTCGAGCGCCGCGGCCCGGTCGACGAAGCCCTCCGGCGAGGTGCTGTTGAGCATCGCGGAGATCGGGCCGAGCCGGCCCCGGCGGTAGGCCGCGTTGGCCACCTCGCCGATCACGGCCGTTTTGGTGACCAGGTCACGCTCCAATTGGGCCAGTTGGGTGGTCAGCTCCCGCTGGCGCTTCTTGGACGTGTCCAGAGTCTTCTGCGCGGCGACGAAGCCCTTGCTCGCCGCGTCGAGCTGCTCGCGCAGGGTAGCGGTGCCGCCCTCGTCGTCGTTGGGTGCGGCGGTCGCCGGCCCCGCTGGTAAGCCGATCAGCGCGAACGCCGCGGTGACAAGCACCGCGACGAGGCCGACCCGGCTGCGGGCATGACCCATCAACCATCCTTCCAGTCAGCCGCCTACCGAGTTAGCTGACGGGTTCGGGACGGAAGTCTCCCTACCGCTGTCGCGGATTCACCCCAGTGGATCGGTGGTTCCCCGGCTCGCCCGAGGGCGACTCGGCGGCGGCCAACACCGGCGCCGGGGGGCGCCGCCGGGCGTTGACCGGAGCCGAGAATAGCGGCTTTCCATTGATGTGCCCACTGTTGTACCGATGGTGACGAATCAAGTACGCCCTGCTCAGGGGCGCTTTCACCACGTCGTGGGGTGGCAGTCGCCGGGTCGCGGCTCGACCTGGAGGGTGGCGTGCCCGATCTCGAAGTCGTCGTGCAGCGCCTCCCGTGCCGCGACCAACACCGGCCCCACCTGCGCGGACTCCTCCAGCGTGAGGTGCGCGGAAGCGACGTCCATGCCCGACGTCAGCGTCCACACATGCAGGTCGTGCACGTCGCACACACCGGGCACGGCGGCGAGGCGCCGCTGCACCGCGGTCACGTCGAGGTGTTCCGGCGCGGCCTGCACCAGGATGCGTACGGCCGCCCGGGCCAGCCGCCACGTGCGCGGGAGGATGAACAGGCCGACGGCCACCGCGATGATCGGGTCGGCGTACGCCCAGCCGGTCAGCCCGATCACGGCCGCGGCGACGATCACACCCACCGAGCCGAGCAGGTCGCCGAGCACCTCCAGGTAGGCGCCGCGCACGTTGATGCTCTCCCGCGCGCCCGAACGCAGCAGCCCGAACGCCACAAGGTTGGCGACGAGGCCGGCGACCGCCACGACGAGCATCGGGCCGGCGGGCACGTCGGGCGGGTCGCCGAAGCGGCGCACGGCCTCGACCAGCACGTAGATCGCCACGCCGAAGAGCAGGACGGCGTTGGCGAGAGCGGCGAGGACCTCCAGGCGATACAGCCCGAATGTGCGCTGTGGGTCGCCGGCCGCCTTGGACGCCCCTCTGCCGGCCCGCGCCGCGTCCGTGGCGCCGTCGCGGGTGGGCGCCGCGGCGGCGGACGCAGCCCAGATCGCCGCGAGCGCCATGCCGATGCCGAGCACGTCGGTGAACATGTGGCCGGCGTCGGAGAGCAGGGCCAGCGAGCCGGTGAGCAGGGCGGCCACCGCCTCGATCACCATGAAGACCGCGAGCAGGGCGAACGCGGCCCAGAGCCGCCCGCGGTGGCGCTCCCCCGCGCGTGCGACGTCCGCTCCGTGATCGTGTCCGGCTCCCATGGGCCAAGAATATATGCTGACATTGCTATGTATGCAAAAATGGCACTGGCAATCAGTGTCATCGGGCGTTCTCATAATTGAGCGTTCAACGTCGAACCGATGGGTAAAGACGTACGTGAATTCTGATGTGGACCGATCACAGGGAGTACCCATCGTGCTGACCAGACGAGCCCTGATCACCTCATCCGCCGCCGCGGCCCTCACCGCGGCCACAGTCACCGTCCCGGGCGCGGCCAGCGCCCACGGCTCCGGCCACCGGCTCTTCCCTGACTCCTTCCCGCTGCCGAACGCGTTCCAGCCCGAGGGCATCGCGATCGGGCGGGCGCCGTTCGCGTACTTCGGCTCGCTCGCCAACGGCGACATCTACCGCGCCAACCTGGCCACCGGCCGCGGGAAGATCATCTCCGCCGGCCCCGGCACCCCGTCGGTAGGCCTCAAGATCGACGACCGTGGGCGGCTCTTCGTCGCCGGCGGTGCGGCTGGCAACGGCCGCGTGGTCGACACGCACAGCGGCCGCATCCTGGCGTCGTGGACGTTCGCGACCGCACCCACCTTCGTCAACGACGTGGTGCTCACCCCCAAGGGCGCGTTCTTCACCGACTCCAACCAGCCGTTCCTCTACAAGGTGCCGCTGAGCCTGCGCGGCGAGCCGGTCAAGCTCCCGCTCACCGGTGACCTCGTCTACCAGACCGGCTTCAACGTCAACGGCATCGCCCGCACGCCCGACGGGCGCGGCCTGCTGGTCGTGCAGTCCAACACCGCCACGCTCTTCCGGGTCGACCCGGACACCGGCGTGACCAGGGCCGTCGACCTCGGCGGCTACGCGCTGACCAACGGCGACGGCCTGCTGACCATCGGCCGCACGCTCTACGTGGTGCAAAACCGCCTCAACCAGGTCGCCGTATTCGCGCTCGACAAGCGTGGCCTCAGCGGCCGGCTCACCGGCACGCGCACCAACCCCAACTTCGACGTGCCCACCACCGTGGCGGCCTTCGGCGACCGGCTCTACCTGCCGAACGCCCGCTTCGGCGTGACCGTGACCCCCGACACCACCTACAGCGCCAACGTCGTCAAGCGCTGAGTGGCTCGGGAGAGGGCGACATAGAGCGTCCGTGCGCCGGCGTCGGTCCTTATCTCTTCGGGTGAGATGAGGACCACGCCGTCGTACTCCATGCCCTTGGCCTGAAGGCTCGTGACCACCTGGAGGCGGTCGGTGGGCAGGCCGGCCAGCCAGCCGGCGACCTCGTCGCGGCGGGGCACCGGCGTGATCACGCCGACCGTCCCCTCCACGTCCGCGAGCAGCCGCTCCGCGGCCTCGCGGGTCGCGCCCGGCAGGGCCGCCGCGGACACCGTCAGCTCCTCCGGTGGTACCCCCGTCGAGCGCACCGCCCGCGGCAGCGCGATGTCCGGCGAGACCTCGCGGATCACCTTGGCCGCCACCGCGAAGATCTCCGCCGAGTTGCGGTAGTTGGTGGTGAGGGTGAACTCGTGCCGGCGCCGCCCGCCCAGCGCCTTGTCGCGGGACCGGGACAGCTCGCCCGGGTCACCGGTCCAGGCGGTCTGCGCGGGATCGCCGACCACGGTCCAGGACGCGAGCCGCCCGCGCCGCCCCAGCATCCGCCACTGCATCGGCGAGACGTCCTGCGACTCGTCGACCACCACGTGCGCGTACTCGCGGTAGTCGTCCGGCCGGCGCACCGCGGCCGCGCGGGCGGCGCGCTGCCGGTCGGCGTACGTGCTCACCTCGCGCACCCCGTCGACCACGTGGAACGGGTCGCGCTGGCGCTTGGCCGGCTGCGGCGGGCGGCCGAGCATCTCGTCGAGCTCGTCGAGCAGCGCCACGTCCGCGACCGTGGGGTCACCCGGGGTGAAGGCGCCGCGGAGCAGCCCCCCCTCCGCGGTGGTGAGGATCCCTCCCGTGTACGCGCGGAGCCGCGCCGGGTCGGCCAGCCAGGCGAGCACGTGCCGGGGCGCCAGCCGGGGCCACCACGCCTTGATGAAGTCGCGGAAGTCGGTGCGCTCGGCCAGCTCGTCTTCGAAGTCGACCTGCGCGGGCAGGCCGCCGATCTTATGGCGCTGGGCCTGCGCCCACAGCGCGTCGAACAGCCCGTCGATGCCGGCCCGGCGCACCTCGTTGCGGCGGGCGCCGCGGGGCAGCGCGCGGGAGCGGATGGCGTCCAGCTCAGGGCGGTTGAGGCGGAGCAGGTCGCCCCGGTACAGCAGGCGCAGCTCGGTCGGCCCGCCCGGCACCGCGTCGCGGACCGCGCGCTCCAGCACCCGGCGCATGCGCAGCGAGCCCTTCACCGAGGCGACCGCGGTCGGGTCGGTACGCGTGGCGGTCACGCCCTCGACGATCGAGCCGAGCGAGTGCAGGGTGGCGGCGTCCTCGCCGAGCGACGGGAGCACCGAGGCGATGTACTCGACGAACACCGACGACGGCCCGACCACGAGGATGCCGCCGCCGGCGAACCGGGAGCGGTCGGAGTAGAGCAGGTAGGCCGCGCGGTGCAGCGCCACGGCGGTCTTGCCGGTGCCGGGGCCGCCCGACACGATCGTCACGCCCGAGGCGGGCGAGCGGATCGCCTGGTCCTGCTCGCGCTGGATGGTGGCGACGATGTCGCGCATGCCTCGGCCGGTGGCGCGGGCGAGCGTGGCCAGCAGCGCGCCGTCGCCGACGACCCGCATGCCCTCCGGGGCGGCCTCCGGGTCGAGCAGGTCGTCTTCGATGTTGGTGACCTTCTCGCCGCTCGACTGGATCATGCGGCGGCGCACCACACCTCGCGGGTCGGCGGCCGTGGCCTGGTAGAACGCCGCCGCGGCCGGCGCCCGCCAGTCGACGACGAGCGGCTCGGCGTCTTCCGCGCGCACCCCCAGGCGCCCCACGTGCAACACCTGACCCTCGCGCATGTCGAGCCGGCCGAAGACGAGACCCTCGTGCTCGGCGTCCAGCGCGTGCCGTCGCCGGGCGGCGTGGAAGACCATCGCGTCCCGCTCCACCAGCGCGCCGAAGTTACCCACCCGGGCGAGGCGGTAGCCCTCCTTCTCGGCCCGGGCCGCGGCCTGCCGCAGCTCCGCCAGCCGGGCGTACACCCGGTCGACGTGGCGCTGCTCGGCGGCGATCTCCTGCTGAAGGGTGGTGGCGGCGTCGGTCAAGTTTTCGGGGCTCCCAGGAGAAGTGCGGCGCCTGGTGTGTCACGAGGCCAGACAACAGTACGCGTCCGGCGCTCGTCACGCCTTCCTGCCGTGATCAATTGCGGCGTGGACGACATCGAGCAGCGCGGCGTTGACCATGTCCGGGCGCTCCAGCATCAGCATGTGGCCGGCGTCCGGGCAGACGGTGAGCGCCGCGCCGGGCAGGGCTTTGGCGATCGACAGCGCGCACACCGGCGGGGTGAGCCGGTCGCGCTCCCCCACCATCACGGCGGTCGGCACGGTCGGCAGCGCGGCGAGCGTCTCCAGGCGGGCCTGCGCGCCCACCGAGGGGCGGAAGCCGCCGATCGAGCTGAGCGAGGCGCGCGCGACGGCCTTGGTCGTGAGCCGCACGTCCGCCGGGTCGCACGGGTGCCCGAAGAGCAGCCAGCGCAGGCTCGGCCGGAGCGCCAGTGTGAACGCCCGGTGCGGCCGCCAGTCACCCAGCCGGGCGAGCACCTGCGCGCTGGTCATCTCCGCCATCCGGACGAGGTGCGCGACCCGCGACGGCAGCCCGTACACCGTGTGGGTGTGTCCCTCGGCGGTGGTGCTCAGGAGGAAGAGGCCGGCGACCCGCGCGGCGAAGTCCTCCGGATGCCGGTGGGCGTACTCCATGATCGTCATGCCGCCGAGCGAGTGGCCGCCGAGGACGACCGGGCCGGTGGGAGCGACCGTACGCAGCACCTCGGCGAGGTCATCGCCGAGCCGGTCGAGCGTGGCGGCGCTGCGGTCGACGCCGCCGGAGCGCCCATGGCCCCGCGCGTCGTACGTCACGACCCGGGCCACCTTGGCGAGCTGCCGCACCTGGCGATGCCATGTCCGGCCGTCGAGCGCCCAGCCGTGCAGCAGCACGACGGTGACCGGGGCGCCGGGCGGGCCGGCGGTGCGCACGTGCAGTCGGGGGCCGTCCGCCAGGCGGATCTCAGCCTGCTCGACCGTTGTCATGGGCTCCTCCGTTAGTACCCACGGGTAACAATCATGCCCCGAAAACACCCGCGTTACACAACAAGAGGCCCCGCCGTAGCGGGACCTCTTGTCAGATCTTGTACTTGGAGGGCGCTGCTCTTGTACTTGGAGGGCGCTCAGGCCTCGAACACGCCGGCGTCGACCAGGCGCTTTTCGGTCTCGTCCCAGCCGTCGCCCGGGGCGGCGGCCGCGAGGGCGGCGAGCTCCGCACGGATCTTGGGGCCGTGGCCGGCGCCGGCCAGCACCCGGATCTCCTCCACGAACGCGTCCGAGTCGGTGCGCAGGTGCAGGGTCTTGCCGTTGGTCAGGTTGCGCACGTAGGCGTGCTTGCCCTTGTTGAGCGGGATCAGGTACTTGTACTCGCCGAGCACGCTCAGGGCGCCACCCGCGCCCTGGCCGGCGCGGACGGATGCGCGCGCGGTCTTGGAGGTGTTGCTCGCCACGGAGACGCTCCTTGTTGCAGGCAGGCTGAAGTCAGACCCGTGAACTTTACCCGATGGCCAGGCCCCACCGCTCGTGCGGTGACCGGCGCTCTGCGTCACAAGCGTGCGGAAATGTCGTGTCGTTTTTCCGATTCTCTAGCGCATCATCCGTCACACCAGTCATCATGTTGGTCAACCGCCCGTTGATCGAGGTCGTAGGGGAAGACGCACCTCGCTTCTCCGGGAGGTCACCGTGCCAACGCGTGGCGTCGTATACGTCCACTCGACCCCGCTCGCCGTGTGTGCACACGTCGAGTGGGCGATCGCGCGCGTCCTCACCGCGCCGGTCAACCTGCACTGGACCGCCCAGCCGGTCGAATCCGGCGCCCGTCGGGCCGAGTGCAGCTGGACCGGACGCCCGGGGACCGGCGCGGAGCTGGCTGCTGCCCTCCGGCAGTGGCCCATGATCCGTTTCGAGATCACCGAGGATCCCAGTCCGGGCATCGACGGTGAACGCTTCATGTACGTGCCCGGCCGCGGCCTCTTCCGCGCCACCATGGGCGCGGCCGGCGACATCCAGCTCGGCGAAGACCGGCTGCGCAGCATCATGGAGGCCGCACGCGCCCCGGAGGCCCTCGCGCACGCGCTCGACCGGGCGCTCGGCACCGCGTGGGACGCCGAGCTCGAGCCCTACCGCTACGCCGGCGACGGCGCCCCGGTCACGCTGCTCACCCGGGTGGGCTGACCATCGTCCATTTGCTCCGCTCGCGCCGGGCTGTTCTGATAGCGGGCGTGCGTCTGCGTACCCGCGCGCTCTTCCTGACCGTGCTCCTCCTCGCGGCCGGCTGCCAGTCCTCCCCTCCGGCGCCGGCTCCGACGCCCGCACCCACGACCGCCAGACCCGCCCCACCGGCCGACGCGAGCCCGGCGCAGCGGGCCGCCGCCCTCGCCGCCACCCTCTCCGACGAGGATCTGGTGGGACAGGTGCTTATGCCGTACGCGTACGGCTCCTCGGCCACCGAGGTCACGCCCGGCAACGCGGCGGGCAACCGGCAGCTGGCCGGCGTCGACACCCCCGCCGAGATGGTCGCGCGCTACCGCCTCGGCGGCCTGATCCTGGTCGGCTTCTCCGCGGACGACCCCACGTCGCAAAACCAGGGCACCACCAATGTGGACGACGTGCGGCAGGTGCGCGGCCTCACCACCGGCCTCCAGGCCGCCCACGCCAAGCTCGCCGCCGGCTCCGCGCCGATGCTGATCGGCACCGACCAGGAGTACGGCGTCGTCACCCGCATCAAGACCGGCGTGACCGCGCTGCCCAGCGCGATGGGCGCGGGCGCGGCCGGCGACCCCCGCCTGACCGAGGCGGCCTGGCGCGCGGCCGGCGACGAGCTCGCCGCGCTGGGCGTCAACGTCGACTTCGCACCGGTGGCCGACGTGCTCGGCAACGCGGGCAGTACCGTGATCGGCTCCCGCTCGTACGGCTCCGACCCGGCCAAGGTGTCCGCCCAGGTCGCCGGCGCCGTACGCGGCCTGCAAGCCAGCGGCGTCGCGGCCACGCTCAAGCACTTTCCGGGCCACGGCCACACCTCCGGCGACTCGCACAACGCCCTCCCCGGCCTCGCGCAGAACCGCGCCAGCCTCGACCGCGGCGACCTGCCGCCGTTCGTCGCCGGTATCGGCGCCGGCGCCAAGCTCGTGATGTCCGGCCACCTCGACGTCAAGGCGGTCGACCCGGGCACGGCCGCGACGTTCTCCCGCAAGGTGCTCACCGACGTGCTGCGCGGCGAGCTCGGCTTCAAGGGCGTCGTCATCACCGACGGCATGAACATGGCGCCCGCCAAGCGCTGGCCCGCCGGCGAGGCCGCGGTGCGCGCGCTCAACGCCGGCAACGACATCCTGCTGATGCCGGACAAGCTGCCCGAGGCCTACAACGGCCTGCTGTCCGGGCTGCGGGTCGGCGACCTGAGCCGCGCCCGCCTGGTCGAGGCGGTCACCCGGGTGCTGACGCTGAAGTTCGAGCTGGCCGGCAAGCCCGCGCCGGACATGTCCACTGTGGGCAGCGCCGCCCACCGCGAGGCCGCCGCCCGCTTGGCCGCGGCCGCGGTCACCCAGCTGCGCGGCACTTGCGGCACCGCACTGCGCGGCCCGGTGCAGGTCACCGCCGCCGGCGGCCGCGACACCGCGCGCGGCTGGCTGATCGAGGCCCTGCGCGCCGCCGGCGTACAGGTGGTCACGAACGGTGGCACGGTGGTCCACCTGGTCGGGTACGGCGACGAGCCCGGCGACCTCCGCAAGGGCGCGGCCGTGACCGTGGCGATGGACACCCCGTACCTACTGTCCAAGTCGGACTCGCCGGTGCTGCTCGCCACGTACTCGTCGAGCCAACCGTCGATGGCCGGCCTCGCGGCGGTGCTGGCCGGCAAGGCCCCGGCGACCGGCCGCTCCCCCGTCGCGGTCGCCGGCCTCCCGCGAAGCTCCTGCGCCGCCCAGGCCGGCTGACCAGGGTCTTGGTTATCGACCTGTGGCCGGGAGGGAGCAGCGTCACTCCCTCCCGGACCTCGGGTCAGCAGCCGATGCGGGTGGTGCTCATCGCTACGTCGTCGAACCAGAGGGTGTCGGCGCCCTCGCCGTAGCTTTCCCAGCCCAGCCGCAGGTCCGTCAGGCTGGGCCGCCAGTTGGCGCGGGACGACCACTGGCCGTCGATGTCGTGTGTGGGCGTGCCGTCCGCGACCAGGCCGGCCACCTCGGCGCCGTCCACCCAGGTGCGGAGGTGACCCTGCGAGCCGTCCACCGTGAACTCGACGCAGGTCCACCGGTTGGTCGCCAGCGGCAGGCTCAGCGCGACTCCGGACGGGCTCTGCTCGGGCAGTGTCGCGTCGTCGGAGGCGCGGTTCCATTGGAGGGCGCCGTTCTGGCCGCCCATGCGCAGGTCGCGGTTGCCGTCGTTGGCGTCGCGCATGGCGAGGAACGTGACGTGCTGCTGCGGCAGGGCCGTCGTGTGCCGCACCCAGAAGCGCGCGAAGCGCACCGCGCCCAGGCCGCTCACCCCGCTCGTCGTGCCCACGAAGACGTGGTTGCAGTAGCCGGTGGCGCCGTTGACGCGTACCGACTTCGCGCCGCTGTGCGCCGTGGTGGTGTCCACTGTGGCTGTTCCGGCGCCCTGGCAGTCCGGATAGGACACGCTCCACACACCTGACGGCGCACCGCCCTCCTGGCTCTCGAAGCCGTCACAGAAGGCCGCGCTGCCACAGCCCGTGGGCGGGGGCGGCGACGTGGGCGGAGCGGAGGTCGGCGGCGCCGAGGTGGGCGGCACGGACGTGGGAGGCACTGAGGTGGGAGGCACAGTCGTGGGCGGCGGCGTGGTGGGGCCGGCGCCGTTGCACGGCTCACCGTTCAGGGTGAAGCCGGTCGGCGCGGCGTTGCTCGCGGAGTACGTGCCCTGCACGCCGAACTCCGTCGAGCCGCCGGCCGGCAGCGACCCGTTCCACGCCGCGTTGCGCGCGGTGACCGCGGCGCCGGCCTGGGTGACGGCCGCGTTCCAGCCGTTCGTGACGCGCTGGTCGCCGCCGTAGGTCCAGGTGACCGTCCACCCGTTGACGGCGGCGTCACCCGCGGTGACCCGCACCGCCGCCGTGAAGCCGCCGGTCCACTGGTTGACCTGGTAGTCGACGAGGCAACCGGCGGCCGCGCCCGCCGGCGGCACCAGGGTGGGGCTCACCGCCACCGCGGCGCCGACCAGCAGCGCGGCCGCCGCGGCGACGGCCGCCCGTGCGTGCACTCTCATGAAGCAACCCTCCATTGATGATGTTCGCTAATCATAGTCATCAATGAGTCGTCGTCCGCTCCAGACCCGCGTAGGTACCGCCCCGACGGGGAAGTAGAGGACCATGAGCAGCCATGTCCTGGTATTCGCCCCGGCGCCGCAGCTCACCGTGACGGTCGAGCAACCGGCCGACACGGTGGAGATCCACGTACACCCCGGCGGTCAGGGCGTGTGGCAAGCCCGCATGATCACCGAGCTGGGTCCGGCCGTGGTGATGTGCGCGACGGTCGGCGGCGAGATCGGCCAGGTGCTGCGGGCGCTGATCGCCGCCGAGGACATCGAGCTGCGCGCGGTCACCCGCGAGGCGACCAGCGGCGGGTACGTGCACGACCGGCGCGACGGCAGCCGCGCGGAGATCGCCGAGGTGGCCGGCGAGCCGCTGAGCCGCCACGAGCTGGACGAGCTGTACAGCCTCACGCTTGCCGCCGCCCTCGACGCGCCGGTGGCCGTGCTCAGCGGGCCGGCCGACCCGTCGGTGCTGCCCGCGGACACCTACCGCCGGCTGGCCGCCGACCTCGGTGGCAACGGCGTCAAGGTGGTGGCCGACCTCTCCGGCGACCACCTGGCGGCGGTACTCGAGGGCGAGCCGTACCTCGTCAAGGT
Organism: Phytohabitans sp. LJ34; assembly: GCF_052068095.1. Lineage (NCBI taxonomy): Bacteria > Bacillati > Actinomycetota > Actinomycetes > Micromonosporales > Micromonosporaceae > Phytohabitans > Phytohabitans sp. LJ34. The sequence goes on from NZ_JBQHDG010000038.1 coordinate 23,975, forward strand.
CAGCCACGAAGAGCTGATCGACGACGGGCGGGCCAACGACGACAGCGATCCCGAGCTCCTCGACGCTCTGCGTGGGCTGCACGGCGACGGCGCCCGCGCGGTGCTGGTGAGCCGGGCCGCCAAAGGCGCTCTGGCGCTGATCGACGGCGAGGCGTACGAGGTGGACGCGCCCCGCCTGGAGGTCGCCGACGCGCGCGGCGCGGGCGACTCGATGACCGCCGGTGTGGCAGCCGTCCTGGCACAGGGTGGCGACCTGGCCACGGCGGTACGCACGGGCGCCGCCGCGGGCGCGCTCAACGTGACCCGGCATGGGCTCGGCAGCGGCCGGGCCGACGCGGTGCGCAGCCTTGTCGACCGCGTACGTCTCAAGAGGTTGGAGCGATGAGGGTACTGATCACGAACGACGACGGGATCGAGGCGCCGGGCATCCGCTCCCTGGCCCAGGCACTGGCCGGCGCCGGGCACGACGTGGTGGTCGCCGCGCCGAGCCACGAAGCCAGCGGCATGAGCGCCGCCATGACGGCCGTCGAGGAGGACGGCCGCATCGTGGTGGCCACCCACGCGCTCGACGGGCTGGACGGCGTCGAGGCGTACGGGGTGGCCGGCTCCCCCGCGTTCATCGTGCTGATCGCCGCGCGCGGCGCCTTCGGACCGCCACCCGACCTTGTCTTCTCCGGCATCAACCGGGGCGCCAACGCGGGCCTCGCCGTGCTGCACTCGGGCACGGTCGGCGCCGCCTTCACCGCCGCGGCCAACGGGGCGCGCGCGATGGCCGTCTCGCTGGACGTGCTGACCGCCGGCTCGGCCTCCGCGGCGAGCGGCGGCGCGGCGGGGCTGCAACCGTCCGCCCTCGACGAGGGCCGGCACTGGGGCACCGCCGCGGCCATCGCGGCCGACCTGCTGCCCGCGCTCAAAGACCTCCCCGACGGCGCCGTCCTCAACCTCAACGTCCCGGACCTCCCCCGCGACAAGATCAAGGGGGTACGCCCGGCGCGGCTGGCCCGCTTCGGCCAGGTGCAGATGGCGGTGGCGGAGACCGGCCGCGGATACGTGCGGACGGCGCTCGAGGAGTCCAGCGCCCGCCTGGAGGAAGGCACCGACCTCGCGCTGCTGGCGGACGGCTACGCCACGCTGACGCCGGTCCGCGCGGTGTCCGAAGTAGAGCTGAGCCTCCCCGACCCCACGTAGACCCCTTGGGTTGGGGGTCAGGGCGACGCCGTCGTCGTGTGCCTCGAGCTTGAGTTTGCCCGGGTCCGCGTCAGCTGCGGACCGCCGCTCCCGCCGGAGAGCGCGCGGGTCGGCGGCGAGCTGGCGCTCGCCGAGATCCCCGACCCGCGCTGCCAGGTCCGCGCCGCAAGCCCACGGGAGGCCGGACTCCTTGTCGGAGGGGTGCCTTCGGTCGGTGCGGCTGTCGCCGCACCGGTTGTAACACTGCGTTACCAGCCCTGGGTGCGGACTTCGAGATCTAGGGGAGTTAGGGCTGATATAGCGCACAAACTCCCCTAGATCTCAACCGTCCACGGTGCACATACCCCTCGGCCGTTACTCCTAGCGACGAATCCTGCTGTTCCCACCCTCGCCACCCGCCCAGCAACAGACACCCCGCAGGGGGTGACCGCGACCAACCGCGACGGGCGAGGCCGCGGGAGCAGCGGTCCGGACCACGACGGACATCGCGGTAGCCCAATCTCCGTCCTAACAGGAACTCAGAGCTAGACCGCCCCGACCCCGAAGGTCGCTAGAGAGATTCGCGTCGGGCGCGCCGCAACGACGTCTTCTAGTTTGGCGACGGGGTGGGGAGCATGCCCCACAGCGCGAACGCCGCGTCGCGGCTGCTCGGCCGGTCAGTCGGGCGCTTGCTCATGCACGAGCGGCACATGTCGGCGATCTCGCGGGGCAGCCCGGCCACCGCGAGCACGGGCGTCGGCGCCAGGCGGCGGACGTGCGGCGACTCGAGCTTTCCGGGGTAGGGCGAGCGGCCGGTCACCATCTGGTAGATGAGCACGCCCAGCGCGTAGACGTCGTCGGCCGGCTGGGCCGCGCTGTTGACCGGGTGGGCGGGCACGACGGGCCGGCGGGGGACGGTGGTACGGGTGACCCGCGGGCGGTCGTTTCGCGGGCGGTCCACTGTGGTCGCGAGGCCGAAGTCGATGATCTTCACACCGTCGCGGGTCAGCATGACGTTTTCGACGGTGAGATCGCGGTGCACGAAGCCGCGGCGATGCGTCACCGCCAGCACGTCGGCGACGGTGGCCGCGACGCGCACGGCCTCCGCCCAGGGCAGGGGGCCGCCGGCGAGCCGGTCGGCCAGCGATACGCCGTTGAGAAGCTCCATCACCATGTACGGCGCGGAACCACCATCGGGCAACCGCATGTCGCCGAAGTCGTAGATCCGCGGCACGCTCGGATGCCGCAGCCGCTGCGTGATCAGGGCCTCACGCCGGACGTTGTCTTGCGCGCGGACGTCTTCGGCCAGCGCCGGAGACAGCACCTTGACGGCGAGTGGGCGCGGCGACACCACGTCCACTGCCTCGTATACGACCGACACGCCCCCGCGCCCGATCGGCCGCAAGACGATGTACCGCCCGACGATGGCGGTGCCCATCCGCAGCAGCGTCACGCCAACGGACTATTCCGCACATGCGGGGCGAGTTACAAGGGTCAGTTGCAAGCGACACGACATCGATGAACGTCTCGCACAGAGCGCGATTGGCCCACTACGCGCCGATGGAGAAGACCCCTGTCAGACGCCGGTCGACGGCACCTCTGGCGCCGGCGCCGCACCCGCGAAGTAGGGCTCGGGCGCACCGAAGAGGCCGAGCAGCCCGGTGACCCAGAGCTGGCGGTGCACGAACCGGCTCGGCTCGGTCACCAGCAGCTTGACCCCGCTCACCTCGGCGGTCTGGAACCCGGCGACCATCGCGCTGATGCCTACCGAGTCGATAAAGGTGACCAGTCTCATGTTGAGCTCGATGCGGTTGGGGCGGCTCTTGGCCAGCACCCCCGCAACCGCTTCACGCACCTCGTGCGCCGTGTCGACATCGATCTCTCCGCGCGGAGCAATCTCCACAACACCGTCGGCGGAAACCGACGTCACGATCGACAGGCTCACGCGAACACCTCCACCCGCCCGGAACCCAGGCGCCTCGTCAGTACGCGGGCCGCGACCGAGCGTATTCCTCCGCCGGGTCGGCCGCCAGCCCCCGGTGGCGGCAAAGCCTCGGTCTCCCGAGACAAAGGCACCCAAACCCGGACAGCTAGCACCATTCTTGCCCACAGCCCCACGCACGCAAACTACCCACCAGGGTACCGGTGCGCGCCACTTGAATCGCCGGTCGGCAGGGGTGAATTGAGTTGATCGCCGCAGCGTAGGGCCGCGATGGCCGCTTCGCCGCTCGCGTGTGTCCGTGAGAGACGCCATACCGCCGGTAAACCCCGCGCGCCAGCCTGATCACACCGCGTGCGCATGCAACCGCCGCGATAAGGTACTGCCACTGATGAAAGTTGCAAGTTTCTGTTGACCGGAAACTTGAGGCAGGAAAATACTCCCGGTATGCGGGAGATCACTGGTTGCGCATTTGCCGTCGAGCAACATGAGGCGGTCGCGGAGCCTCGCCTTGCCGTCGTCCGCTTCGGCCCCGTGGTCCCGCCGGCGATGGCGCTCCCGGCGCGGCATACCGACGCGGTCCAGGCCCCCCTCGCACCACTCACCGCCGAGGCCGACCTGAGCACCGGAGCCGGCCGCAGCCTCGCCCGGCTGCTCGCGCTCATGCGCGCCGAGATGGACGACCCCGAGGGCCTGATTTACCAGCCACTCCTGGCCGGGCGGCTGTGGCAGGCCGTGTTGAGCGGGCTGCTGACGGCCACCGCCGACCGGCTCCGCGAAGACCGCGACCAGCGGGAGCGCGCCAGCCGGCCGCGGGCGGTCAAGCGGGCCATCGACGCGATGGAGGCCGAGCCGGACCGCGCCTTCACCGCCACCTCCCTCGCGGCGGCGGCGGGCACGAGCGTGCGCACCCTCCAGGAGGGCTTTCGGCAGCACGTCGGCCTGTCGCCGATGGCCTACCTGCGCCGGCTACGGCTGGCGCGAGCCCACGCCGACCTGCGCGCCGCCGAGCCCGGCGAGGAGACCGTGGCCAGCGTGGCGCACCGGTGGGGCTTCGCGCACCTGGGCCGCTTCGCGGCCGCCTACCGCGCCGAGTACGGCCGGCCGCCGGCCGACACACTGCACCACCGCGCGGCTCCCTAACCGGCGCGCCCGGCCCGGGCACCACCACGCCCGCCCGGGCCGGGCACCGGCCATGCCACGGTCCGGGCGGGGCCGGGGTCTACTCTCCCGGGTCGCCGTGCCGCAGCAGCGCCATGTGACGCACCGATACGCCGTTGAGAGACTCGCCCGCCGCCTGTTCGCCGGCGAGCGCCCGTACGTACGCCGCTACGCGGTCGACGGCCTGGCGACCGTCGCGCAGCGTCAGCGCGAGCGGCGACTCCCAGCCGGGTGCCATGCCCAGCTGGGTCGCGTGCGCCGCGTCATAGCTGGCCAGGAACGCCACCGCCTGGTCCAACGCGTGCGCGGCGCGGCTCAGGTCCCGCCGCACCTCGACCTCATCGATCATGACCGACTCCCCCACTCGAGCCATGTCAGTGCCGGTCGGGTCGCGGGCTGGCAACCCGACCGGCACCCAGGGAAATACATCCGGTGCGAACCTAAGCACGCACAGTCACTCGGTCGAGCCGATACACGCGGGTCCTGTCCACATTGCGCAGCGTTAACAGCGGCGGCCAGGAAGACTTGACTACCTCCAGAGGTATAGGCGTCCTACACCCTCGGTCGGATGCCCGGACCGGGGTCCGCGCCCTATCGTCAAACCGTCATGGGGGTACTGCGAAGCTGGCTGCTGCCCGCGCTGCTGGCCGCCGGCCAGGCGGCGCTGTGGCCGGGCCTCCCGCTGCTGCTCGACCGCCCCGTCGACCGGGTCGAGGTCGCCGCCGCGCTGGCCGCCACCGCACTTGCCTGCGGTGCGCTCGAATGGCGCCGGCGGTCACCGGTCGGCGCGCTGTTCGTGATCATGCCAGCGTTGACGCTGGGTCTCCTCGCCACTCCACGCGACTCGCTCGTGGTGCTGCTGTTCGCCGACGCCATCGCGCTGTACTCGGTCGGTGCGCGCCGCCCGGCCCGGGTCACCTTCGCGGTCACGGTCGCGCTGATGGCCTGGCAGGCGACCATCGGCCTCGTTCTCTACCGAGACTTCCGTGAGTACACCGGCAACGTCGTGATCGGCATCGTCGTCTACCTGCTCGCGGCCGGTCTGGGGCGGAGCCGGCGGCGGTGGCTGGCGGCCCGCCGTGACGCCGCCGACCGCCTGGCGCTGGCCGAGGCAGACCGGCGGCAGGCATCCGTGCAGGAGCGCCAGCGTCTGGCCCGCGAGTTGCACGACGTGAGCGCACACCACCTGACGTCCATCGTGGTCACCGCCACCGCCGCGCAGCGCCTCGCCGAGCGGCGGCCCGAGCTCGCGGCCGAGGCACTGGAGTTCGCCGCCCGCACCGGGCGGGAGACCCAGTCGGCGCTGCACCGTCTGGTCGCGGTGATGCGCGGGGTCGAGCTGGACGCCGAAGTCGGCATCGGGCACCGGATCGAGGAGCTGGCGGCCGGCTTCGCGGCGCTCGGCCAGCCGATCGACACCCGGGTGAGCGCCGACCCGCTGACCGGGCCGGTGGGCGAGGCGGCGTACGGCATCGTGCGTGAGGCACTCACCAACGCGCTGCGCCACGCGCCCGGCGGCGCCGTCGAGATCGCGCTGTGCCGGCGCGACGGCGGGGTCGAGGTGATGGTGGCCAACGGCGCGGGCGCCGGACCGGCCGCCGCGGGCGGACTCGGGTCCGGGCGGGGCATCGAGGGCATGCGGGAGCGCGCGGCGTCCACCGGCGGCACACTCGAGGCCGGCCCGGCGCCGGGCGGCGGGTGGCAGGTGCGGGCGGTCCTGCCCGACTCGCCGGCATCCACGATGGATCGTTCGCTGCGCCGGATGCGGGGGCCGCGCCTGGCCGACATGGCGATCGCGCTGGCCGCGGCGGTGCTGCCGGTGGCACTGCTGCTCGTCCCCGACCCCACGATGCCCCGGGTCGGCGTGTCCGCCGCGGCGCTCGCGACGATGCTGATGGCGGCGCACGCGCTCCCGTTGCTGTGGCGCCGCCGGGCGCCCTGGCGGGTGCTCGGCGCGGTGCTGGCGACCACCGCCCTCTGGCCAGTCGTCGCCGGGCTCGAGCTGCTGCCGGAGACGGCGCTCGCCGCGCTCTTCGCGGGCATCGGCGCCGACCTCGTCGCCGTGTACGCGGTCGCCGCCTACGGCCGCCCTCGCCACCTCACCTGGCTGTCCGGTCCGCTCGCCGCCGGCGTGCAGGGCGCCGTCACCCTGCTCACGCTGGCGCTCGACGGGTCGCTGCTGGGACGGCCGCTAGAGCCGGCGACGATGCCCATCCTGCTCATCCCGACCGCCGTGCCGTACCTGCTGCTCGTCACTCCGGTGTGGACGGCCGGGTTCCTGGCCCGGTTGCGCCGCGAGGGAGTGGTCTCCCGGGAGCGGCGGGCGGTGGCGGCCTCCACGGCGGGTGCGGTCGAGCTCGCGTACGCCGAGCGGCTGCGCATCGCCGCCGGGCTGCGCGCCGCGGTGCTGCGGCACGCCACGCGGGTCACCGAGGCGGCGGAGAGCGGCCGGCTCGACGCGGTGCTGGAGTCGGCGCGGGCCGCGCTGGCCGCCATGCGCGACCTTCTCGGCGACCTGCGGGTGGACCCCGAGCGGGCACCGCAGCCGACCGCGTCCGCGATCGACGCGCTCTGCCGCGACCTGCGCGCGGCCGGGCGGCGGGTCGAGCTGCACTCGCCCGCGCCCGCTCCGGTGCTGCCGCCGGCGGTGGACGTCTCCGCGTACCGCGTGGTGGAGACGGCCCTCGGCGCGGGCGACGCCGGCCCGGCGAAGGTGACCCTCGGCTACGGCCCGGCCGATCTGCGGATCACGGTGACCGGCGTACCCTCGGCGACCGCCGGACCGGTCGCGGCCGGCCTGCGCGCCCGGGTCGCGGCGATCGGGGGACGGATGACGGTGGACCAGACGGGGACGATGGACGTATGGCTGCCGTCCCAGTCCTGACCCGCGTGCTCGTCGTCGACGACCAGCCGGTCGTGCGCGCCGGGTTCGCCGCGATCCTCGACGCCGAGCCCGACCTGTCGGTGGTGGGCATGGCCGCCGACGGCGCGGCCGCGGTGGAGCTCGCCGGCAGCCTGCGGCCGGACGTGGTGGTGATGGACATCCGCATGCCGGGGATGGACGGGCTGACCGCCACCCGCCTGCTCACCGGTGCGCCGGATCCGCCGCGGGTGCTGGTGCTGACCACGTTCGACCTGGACGCCTACGTCTTCGAGGCGCTGCGCGCCGGCGCCTCCGGCTTCCTGCTCAAGGACGCCAACCCCGACGACCTGCTCGCCGCCATCCGCGTGGTCGCGGCTGGCGACGGCATGCTCGCGCCGGCCGTCACCCGTCGCCTGATCGCCGCCTTCGCCGGCGGCACCGTCGCACCACCGGCCGACGCCGTGCCACCGCCCGGCCTCACGCCACGCGAACGCGAGGTGCTCACGCTTGTCGCGAGTGGACTGTCCAATGCGGAGATCGGCGCACAGCTCGGCGTCGCGACCGGCACGGTCAAGACCCACGTCAACGCCCTACTCACCAAGCTGAGCGTGCGCGACCGCGTGCAGGCCACGATCCTGGCGTACGACATCGGCCTGGTGCGGCCGCGGGGCGCGGCACCGCACGGTCCACCCTGACAACCCGCCGCGGCCGATCCCGCTTCACGCTCTCGCCGTCCACCCGACGACACGGGACCTGAGCTACCGCGACGTCCGTCGTGGTCCATGCCGTTGCTCCCGCGGCCTCACCCGTCCGCCGCTGGTCACGCTCCCCCCAGGTCGCAGCGCGCACCCTGACCGCGAAAGGTCTCTAGCGGAGGCCGATCGGTGCGATGCGGGCGCGCACCTCGGTGACGAGCACGCCGATGTGGCCGGCCACCCGTGGCTGGGCGCGCACCGCCTCGTCGAGCCGGGCCCGCCATTTCGCCGCCTCCACGAACGGCCGGTCGGCCTGCGGGCCGTGCAGCAGCCGGAAGGAGTCGTGCAGTGCGTCTCCGGCCGCCGTGCCGAGCAGCCCGGCCACCTCGCGGTGCAGCCAGGGGTAGAGGGCCTCGGAGTCCAAGGCGGCGACGATGGCCGAGGCGCCGTCCCATGCCACACGCTCGGGGTGGACAACCATCGCTACCTCCCGCTGTCGCCGTCGACCGGTGTGCCCCGGTCACAGGGAATACCCGGACTCTACCCAGCGATACAGGACGATCTCCTTGTCCGGTATGACGATTCGCGCCTCGGCCGTTCGTACCGTCGATCGCATGGCCGATCGAAGCGTGCGGGGCACCGGGGTTCTGGCGGCAGCGGCGGTGATCGCGGGCCTCACCGCCGTGACGCTCGTGGCGGTGGGTTTCTGGCTGCGCGGCTGGGTGCTGGCCAGCGACGATCTCAGGTTTGGCGATGTGCGCTGGTGGCTGAGCCTGCTGAGCCAAGTCGGCGGCTATCTCCTGCTGGGCAAGGGCGGCTTCAAAATCGGGCTCGCGGTCGTGCTCGGCGCCTCCGGCATCCTGGTGTGGCTCCGGGAGCGCCGCCGCCGGCGCCCCGACGCCACGCCCCCGCCCCCCGAGCCCGGCCCCGAGGACTAGGCGCGGGCGAGCACGCCGAGCGGGTCGGCCATCAGAGCGGCGAAGCCGAGCTCCGCGGCACCGACCAAAGTGGAGTCGTCGCCCAGCCCGGAGGTGCGCAGCCGCACCCGTTCGCGGGCGACTGGCAGCACGTTGGTGGCGATGCGGTGGCGCACCTGGGGTGCGGCACCGGGGTACACGTCGCGGAGCATGCCGCCGAAAATCACCATGCCGGGATTGAAGAGGTTGATCAGGTTGGCCACGCCGATGCCGAGCCAGTCGCCGACGCGGCGCAGCGCCTCGCGGGCCAGCTCGTCGCCGCGGTCGGCGTCGTCGACCACCGCCCGGAGCGCGTCGCGGCCCCAGAGGTCGGCCGGGCGGCCGGCGGCGTCGAGCAGCGCCCGCTCGCCCACCTCTGCTTCGAGGCAGCCGTGCGAGCCGCACCCGCAGGGCCGCCCGTCGTACGGGTTGACCACCATGTGCCCGAGCTCGCAGCCGTACCCGCCGTCGCCGTCGAGCAGCTTGCCGCCGACGATGATGCCGCCGCCCACGCCGACGTCACCGTGCAGGTAGAGCAGGTTTTCCAGGCCGACGCCGGCGCCCCGCAGCTGCTCGGCCTGCGCGCCGAGGTGTGCCTCGTTGCCCACCGGCACCGGGATGCCGAGCCCCAACCGGCGGCTCAGCTCGGCGCCGAACGCCTGGTCGACCCAGCCCATGTCCGGCCCGAAGCGCACCATGCCGTCGCCGGGCCGGATCATCCCGCAGTACGACGCGCCGAGCCCCACGCACACCGAATCCGGCGGTGCCGCCTCGTGCAGCTGGCGCCCGAACCGCGCGAGCACCTCCACCACGTGGTCGAGGTCGGCGCCGGCGCGTTGGCGCACCGCCTCGCGCCGGTCGAGCACCGCGCCACCCAGCCCGACCCGGGCCGCGACGAGCCGGTCGACGGCGACGTCGAAGGCCAGCACGTACGCCCAGTTGGGCCGCACCCGCACCACGAGGGAGGGCCGGCCGGCGCGGCCACGCCCCGCTGGCCGCTCCTCGCACACGAGGCCGGCCGCGCTCAGCTCCGCGGTGAGCGCCATGATGGTGCTCCGGTTGAGCCCCATGCGCTCGGCGAGCACGGCACGCGACACGGATCCGCCCAGATGCACGTGGCGCAGCAGAGTGCCGACGTTGTGCCGGTGGATCTGCTCCTGCGCCATCCCGATCGCGGGTGTCGCCGGGGCTATCGACATGGTGGAAACCTCGTCCAGGGGACCTTTGTGAGGATCGTAAATGGCTGAGGACCCGCGCCGCCAGGAGGCGGAAAATACCGATTAGTCCGTAGGTACGGCGCGCAAGGGCGCAGTACACTCACGGCGCCGCCTACCCGTCGGGCGGCACGCAGGGGGTTCCGTGATCGGTGCGCCGCGCCGCCCGTGGCAGATCGTTCTGGCCGGTGGGCTGACCCTGGTCCTCGTGGCCTGGCCCCTGCCGCAGGCCGTCGCCGCGCCGACCTGGATCGTCACGCAGCTTGTCACGGTGGGCGTCGCGACGTACGCGCTGACGAGCCGCGAGGCGCTGCACCGCTCGGGTTGGTGGGTGCTGCTGGCCAGCTGCGGCCTCGGGCTGGCGAGCGCCGCGCTGCACGTCGTGCCGAGCGACGACGCCGCGTGGCCGATCGCGCTCGCGGCCCGCTCCGCGCTCTTCGTGCTCGGCCTGATCCTGCTGCTCGGCGTGCGCCGGGCGCAGCCCACCGACCAAAACTTCCTCGACGCCGCGATCGTCGCCGCCGGCCTCGCGATCGTCGCGTGGGCGTTTCTCATCGAGCCCTGGCTCGGCGCGCAGCCGCCGGGCGCCGAGTACACCGGGGTGGTCGTCTGCTTCGGCGCGCTCGACCTGCTGCTGCTCGCGCTCTCCTTGCGCATCGTCTCCAACCCCACCTCGCGCACGCCGACCATGCTGCTGCTCGCCGGTGGGGCCGGCGTGGTGCTCGCCGCCGACCTCGCGTCGATCGTGCGGGTCGGCACGCACGGGCTGGCCGGCTTCCAGCCCGGCGGCCTCGTCTTCACGGCCTGGCAGCTCTGCGGCGTGCTGGTCGCCGCGGCCGCGCTGCACCCGTCGTACGGCCGGGGATACCGCCGGCCCGAGGGCGGCGCGGAGGATGTGCTGCCCCGCGCCAGGTTCGTCACCTTCGTCGTGGTGGCGCTGCTCGCGCCCGTCGTGCCCGTGGTCGGTCTGCTCACCTCCAACCTCGTCCCGTCCGAGGCGGTGCCCGCGCTCGTCGGGGCGGCCGCGCTCACCTGCGGGCTGCTGGTGCTGCTTGTCGTGCGGCTGGGCAACTTCGCCCGGCTGGCGGTGCGCCGCGCCGGCGCGATGAACGTGCAGTCCGCCGCCCTGATGGTGCAGGCGACCGCGCTACAGCAGGCGCTCGGCGAGCAGGAGGCCCTGCAAAAGGAGCTGGCCCACCGCGCGCTGCACGACCCGCTGACCGGGTTGGCCAACCGCGCTCTGCTGGCCGAGCGGCTGGAGCGGGTGCTGGTCGACGCCGGCCGGGGCCCGGGCGGGCTGCTGCTGATCGACCTCGACGGCTTCAAGGACGTCAACGACACGCTCGGCCACCCGGCCGGCGACGAGCTTCTCGTCCGGGTCGCGGAGCGGCTGCGGGTCGCCGCGTCGGGCGCCGACACGGTGTCCCGGCTGGGCGGTGACGAGTTCGCGGTGCTGCTCACCGACACCGGGGCCGACCGCTGCCGGCAGGTCGCCAGCTGCGTCATCGAGGCGGTCCGCGAGGTGTACCCGCTGGCCGAGCGCCAGGTCTGCCTGGCCGCCAGCGGTGGCCTGCTGATCCTCGACCGGGAGCGCACCGAGCCCGCCGAGGCGCTGCGCGACGCCGACCTCGCGCTGTACGCGGCCAAGGAGGCCGGCAAAAACCAGGTGGTCGAGTTCAGCCCGCGGATGCGCGAGGCCCGCCTGTGCCACGCCCAGCTTGCGGCAAACCTGCGGGCCGCGTTGGCCGCCGACGCGCTCACCGTGCTGTACCAGCCGATCGTCGACCTCCACTCTGGACAGCCGGTGGCGATGGAGGCGCTGCTGCGGTGGCGCACGGCGGATGGCCGGGACGTGCCGCCCAGCAAGTTCATCGCGGTGGCGGAGGAGATCGGGCTGGTCGTCGACGTCGGCGCGAAGGTCCTGCGCGACGCCACCGCCCAGGCCAGCCGCTGGCATACGCGCCACGACGTCGCCGTTAGCGTGAACGTTTCCGCCCGGCAGCTCGCCTCCCCCGCCTTCGCGGCCGAGGTGCTCGACGTGCTGGCCGGCCGCTCGCTGCCGCCCGCCGCGCTGATCGTCGAGATCACCGAAACCGTCCTGGTGGAGGCCGCCGGCGCAGCCGGCGAGCTGTCCCAGCGCAGCCTGGCCACCCTCCGCGAGCACGGCGTGCGGATCGCGGTGGACGACTTCGGCACCGGTTACTCGTCGCTGGCCTACCTCCAGCGCCTGCCGATCGACATCCTGAAGATCGACCACACCTTCACCGCGACGCTCGACTCCCCCAGCGAACGCGACGGCCGTTTCGTCGGCGCGATCCTCGGCCTTGGCTCGAGCCTCGGCGTGCCCACGGTGGCCGAGGGCGTGGAGACGCCCCGCCAGGCCGCGCTGCTGCGCGAGCTGGGCTGCCCGCTGGCCCAGGGCTACCACTTCGCCCGCCCCTGCCCACCCGACGGCGTCCTCGACTACCTCTCCACCCCCGTCGCGATGCGTGCCTCGCTCTCCTAAAGCCAAAAATCCAACCCCAGAACAGATTCGAGGTACCGCGACGTCCGCGGTAGTCCCGACCGTCACGCGGGGCCCCCGCCCTCAAGAGGGCAGCCCTGTCACCCTCTGGGCGGGTATACGGGACCCCTGCCGGGACTCACGCCTAAGAGGGCTGCCCTCTTTGGGACAAGGGGGGCTTGGCGCGCGGAGCCGGCAGCGGACGGCCGGGGTTTCGACGAGCCCCTGGCGAGGAGCCGGCCGGGAGCGGTGCCCGCGGGAGCATGCGGTCCGCAGCTGACGCGGACGGGGGCAAATAGTCGTTCAGGTCGTGAGGACGGCTTGCGGCGAGCTCTTGTCGCGGATGGGCGTGGCGGGGGCGAGGGTCGGCGCGGTGATGTCGATGTCGCGGGTCTCCTTGGAGTAGAGGAAGGCGACCAGCGAGATCAGCGCGGTCGCGATGATCCAGCCGGCGACCAGCCACGGCGCGCCGCCGCCGGCCCGCAGCAGGGCCGCTGCCAACAGCGGGGAGAAGCCGGACACCACGGCGCCGACCTCGCGGGAGGCGGCGAATCCGGTGTAGCGGACGCCGGCGCCGAAGAGCTCGGCGTAGAAGATGGGCTGCACGGCGATCATCGGGGCGAAGCCGAGCGCCATCGCGGTGACCATCGCCAGCCAGATCACCACCGGCTGGCCGGTGCCGACCAGCAGGAAGGGTGGCACCGCGAAGAGGGCGGTGAACACCACGCTGAAGAGGTTGAGCGGGCGGCGGCCGATGCGATCGGCGAGCGAGCCGTACACCGGCTGGAGGGCGATCACCACGAGGCTGAACAGGATCACGCCGGTCAGCGCGACGGCCCGGCTCTGCTGCTCCTCCTTTACCAGGTACGTGATCATGAAGGTGCCGTAGACGTAGACGACCGCGGTGTCGCAGACGTGCGCGCCCACGCCGACGAGGAAGCTGCGCGGATAGCGGCGCAACGTGGTCAGGACCGGCGACGGCACGGTCGTGCGGTCGCGCTCCATGGCCAGGAAGACCGGTGACTCGGCGACGCGCAGCCGCACGTACAGCGAGACGAAGATGAGCACGAAGCTGGCCAGGAACGGCAACCGCCAGCCCCACTCCCGCACCGCCTCGTCGCCGAGCATCTGCACCAGCAGGAACGCGACCGTGCCGGTGAGCAGGCCGACCTGCACGCCGGTCTGCACGAACGAGGCGTAGTACGCCCGCCGGCCGCGCGGCGCGTGCTCGGCCAGCAGCGTGGACGCGCCGCCGAACTCCGCGCCGGCGCCCAGCCCCTGGCAGATGCGGGCGGCGACGAGCAGGATGGGCGCGAGCACGCCCGCGCTCTCGTAGGTGGGCAGCAGCCCCACGATCCCGGTCGCGAAGCCCATCAGCAGCGTGGTCATGACGAGCGTCGAGCGCCGCCCGATCCGGTCGCCGAGGCGGCCGAAGAAGAAGCCGCCCAGCGGCCGGAAGATGAACGCCACGCCGAACGTCGCGAACGAGGCCAGCACCCGCACCGTATCGGACGCGTTGGGAAAGAACAGGTCACCGAGGACAAGTGCCGCGGCAAGGCCGTAGATGAAGAAGTCGTACCATTCCAGGGCCGTGCCCACCAGCGATGCCGTAACCACCCGGCGCAGCTCAGGGCCGGCGCGAGTGGCTGGTGCGGGGGTCGGCGGGGTCAAGCGGGTCTCCGGCGGCGTGGGATGACGGTGATACGCAACCGCGGGTTTCTGGGACGGGGGTTTCGCGGCAGGGTACAGCGTGCCAGGTTTGACGCCGCCCGTGTTGGTTTCGGCCGCGTGTTGCCGATCGTGGAAGGACAATGCCGACATGACCCTCGCCGTCACCGGGGCGACCGGACGCCTAGGCCGCCGCGTCGCCGAGCGGCTCGCCGCCGCTGGCGTGCCGCAGCGGCTGATCGTCCGCGACCCCGACCGCGCGCCAAGCCTGCCGGGCGCCGAGGCGGTCCGCGCCGAGTACGCCGACGGCGAGGCCGCCCGCCGCGCCCTCGACGGCGTCACCACGCTCTTCATGGTCTCCGGCGCCGAGGAGCCGGGCCGGGTGGAGACGCACCGCACGTTCATCGACGCGGCGGCCGCGGCGGGCGTCACGCACCTTGTGTACACGTCGTTCTTCGGTGCCGCGCCGGACGCGACGTTCACGCTCGCCCGCGACCACTGGGCCACCGAGGAGCACATCGCCGCCAGCGGGCTGCGCGCCACGATCCTGCGCGACAACCTGTACATCGACTTCTTCCCGCTGATGGTCGGCGACGACGGCGTGCTGCGCGGACCGGCCGGCGAGGGGCGGGTGGCCGCCGTCACCCAGGACGACATCGCCGACGTGGCGGTGGCCGTGCTGCGCGAGCCGGAAAAGCACGCGAACGCGCGGTACGACCTCACCGGCCCGGCCGCCCTCACGATGCGCGAGGTGGCATCGACTATCACCGAGGTCACCGGCCGCCAGGTCAGCTACCAGGACGAATCGCTCAACGAGGCGTACGCGTCGCGTGCGGCGTACGGCGCACCGGCCTGGCAGGTCGACGCTTGGGTGAGCACCTACACGGCGATCGCCGCCGGCGAGCTCGACGGCGTCACCGAGGCGGTCGCCACGGTGGCCGGTCACCCGGCGACCAGCCTCGCCGACCATCTATCCGCCCTGCGTACGACCTGACCTGCGACTAGCGGACGTGCCCTCGCTCGCTAGGATCCGCATACGGAATCTGCGGGGAGGATGTGGGGATGCAGCCAGGCAATCCGTACCACCTGATCGAGGCGGTTGGCTCGTGTCAGGTGGGCAGTGTCTGGTCGGCCATCGACCCACAGGGCCGGTCGCTGATGGTGGCGCTGCTCGACCCCAACGTCGCCACCGACCAGCGCTGGCGGGAGGCGTTCCAGGAGGCGGCAAACGCGCTGGTACAAGCCGGCGAGCCGGGCTACCTGTACGCCGACTTCGCGTCCGGGGCGCCCTGGGTGGCGTACTCGGCGGAAAACGGCATCGGTGCCGAGCGGGTCTTCCTGGCGCTGGGCATGGACTTCCAGCCGGTGCCGCCGGATGGGCTCGGCCCGATGGACTACACCCCGTTCGAGCCGGCGACGCACGAGACGCCGGCCGCGCCGGAGACGCCGAGCACTCCTGAGGCGCCGCCCACGCAGGTGATTCCGGCCACTCCGGCGGCCCAGGCGCCGCCTGCCTCGGTGGCTGCGCCGGTCACGCCTCCCCAGCAGCAGCCGCTGCCGCCCGACGTCCTCGCGTCCACCGAGGCACCACCGACGACGGTCTTCCCGCAGGCGCACCCCGCACCGCCGGCGCACCCCGGACCGCAGGCGCACCCTGGACCGGCCCCGCAGCCCACACCGCCGGCGCACCCTGGACCGCTGGCGCACCCTGGACCGGCCGCGCAGCCCGCACCGCCGGTGCAGGCCCCACCGCCCGCGCAGCCCGCACCGCCGGCGCAGCCCGGACCGCCGGCCGCCGAGTCCGCGCCGCCGGCCCCGCCCGTGCACCAGGCCGCGGCTCAGCAGCCCGCGCCGGCCCACGTCGACGCCGAGACCACTCAGCCCACCCAGCGGATGGAGCCGCCACCACCACCGCCGATCGCGCCGTGGGGCGGCGGGCATCCGGTGTCCCCGCCCCCGCAGCAGGCCGCCCCCGCGCCGCCACCATTGGTCTCCGGTCCCCCATACCCGACCTCCGGCGCGCCGCACCCCACCTCCGGCGCGCCGCACCCCACCTCCGGCGCGCCGCACCCGACATCCGGCGCTCCACATCCGACGTCGGGCGGGCCGCTCCCTACGTCCGGCCCGCCGCAGCCGATCTCCGGCTCGCCGATGTCGCCGGCGTACGGGCAGCCGCTCTCGCCCGCCTACGGCGCACCGGCCTACGGGCCGCGCCCGCCGCAGGGCCCCGCGCCCTACGATCCCTACGCGCCGGTGGCGCCGCCGCCACGGCGCTCCCGCACCGGGTTGTGGATCGGCATCGCCGTAGCCGTGCTGGTGCTGATCGCCGGGGGTGGCGGCGTCTACGCCTGGAGCGCCTCGGGCGGCGAGCCCAATCCGCCCACGCAGACCAACACCGCCACCGAGGCGCCGCTGCCCACCGCCACCCCGCTCAGCCCGGGTGTCGAGCCACCCGAAGACGGCAACTGGAGCGCGAACTGGCCGAGGTTCGCCGACCCACCAGACAAGGTCCGCGAGCTGATCCTGGAAGGGGTCGGGTTCAAGTTTCTCGTGCCGCGCGACTGGGATTGCCAGCTCGCCGGGAGCGGCGACGGCTTCGTCAAGTACAACTGCGGCCCCGGACCGGGCGGCGCGGAGATCGGCGGCGAGTTCGTCGTGCGCGATTGTCCGTCGCCCTGCGACGACGCGCGCCGGATCGCCATGCGCAAGGCCGAGGAGGCGTGGGGGCTCCAGTGGAAGCGGGGTTCGCGCACGTCCGCGTACGCCGAGACCAATGAGATCGACGGCCAGCCACGCTACGGGCTCGTGATCGTGGCGTACTGGCGCAGCACACCCGACGAGGCGATCGACCGGCAGCTCGTGTTTCGGATGACGGCGCCGGTCAAACAGGCCGACGTGATCCGGAAAATCTCCCGCTCGATGCGCACCAGCGCGCTCTTCTGACCGTCGACTGACTCCGGCCGCTGGCGGGCTGGAGTCAGCCCGGCAGACCGGACGGAGGCGGGGACGACGGCGCGGGGTCGCTCACCGGCGTGCCGATCAGCGCGGCGGCCCTGGCGTGCCGCCGGCGAGCCCGCGGGATGCCGGCGACGAACTCGGGGAACATGGCGAAGAACGTACGCGCCGATCGCAGCTCCTGCGCGTGCGCCCGAGACCACCGCAGCGAGTTGTTGGCCCGGGCCCAGTGGTGGATCCACCGGACGTCGCCGAGCAGCGCCACCCGCTCCCCCTCGCGCCAGGCGCGCAGGCACAGCTCGATGTCTTCGTAGTAGAGGAAGAACCGCTCGTCCCAGCCGCCGAGGCTCGCGAAGGTCTCCCGCCGGGCGGCGAGGGCGGCGCCGGTCACCCAGGGCACCCACACCGCCTCACCGGGCGCCGCCGTGACCCGGTAGCCGGCGTGGATGCGGGACCACGGCCACACCCTGCGGTTGCCGAGCCGCGCCGTGAAGTAGGGAAAGCCGCGCCCGTTCGGCTGCGCCTCGCCGGTGGTGCTGAGCAGCTGCGGCGCCACAAGCCCGCCGTGGGCGTCGAGGTGGAGCTGGAGCCGGTCGAGCCCATCCGGCTCGACCTCCAGGTCCGGGTTGGCGAACAGGACGTAGTCGGCGACCGACTCGCGCATCCCCGCGTTGTTGGCCGTGCTGAAACCGACGTTGTCCGGCAGCCGCACCACCCGCGCGCCCAACTCTCGCGCCACGGCGGCCGAGTCGTCCTCGGAGTCGTTGTCGACCACGATCCAGTCGTACGGCTTGGGCCCGCTCCAGCACCGCCGCAGCATCTCGGCGGAGTTGTAGGTCACGGTCACCAGGCTCCACGAATGGCCTGTCATGAGGCCCTCCCCGTTCGTAGATAGCCGGTCAAAGACGCGATGCCGAAACGCTCACCGCGCCACTCCCGGCGTGCCGCCGGGGACTCCCACAGACCCCGCGCGACGCCGCGCAGGAACGGGCGCAGCAGGCCCTGCCGCGCCCGACGAGCCGCCAGCGCGCAGTGCGCCAGCGCGATGAACGGGATCGCCAGCAGCGCCAGCGGCCACGAGAACGTGCGCGCGGCGACAAGAATCCTGTTGCGCGCCAACAGGAACGCCCGGAAGCCGAGCAGCTTGCCGTCGCCCTCGACGCTGTGCCCGCCGGCGTGTCGCAGCGCGAGGTCGAGCGGGCGGGTGCGCCGGCCCGCCGCGTAGAGGCGGTAGGCAAGGTCGGCGTCCTCGCCCCAGGCGAAGAGGTGCTCGTGAAAGCCGCCGAACTCCTCGAAGACCGCGGTGGGAAACACCGCGCCACCGCCCGAGGGACCGATCGGCCGCCGCCGCGTGCCGGCCGGCCGGTCGTTGAACAGCGAGATCGGGTGCACCTCGATACCCGTGTACTCGCCGCCGCGCATGGCCAGCCCGACCGCGATCGGGTCGGCGGGCGCCGCCGCGATGGCCGCGCGGATCCGGGTGAGCGAGTCGTCGCGCAGCCACACGTCCGGGTTGAGCAGGAGCACGTGGCTTGTGCCGGCGGCGGCGACCGCGCGGTTACAACCGGCGGCGAAGCCCGGGTTGGCCGGCTCGGGCAGGTACGTGTACCGATCCTCGTCGAGGCAGTCGGCGATGACCTTGGCGCACCCGTCCTCGGGCCAGTTGTCGGCGAACACGAACCGCACCGGCAGGCCCGCCGCGCTGCGCGCCCAGGTCGGCAGCGTCTCGGCCAGCATCGGCGCGGACCGGTAGAGGACCGTCACGACGGTCAACGCTTCGGTCACGTCACGGTCCTCCTTCCCAGCCGGTACAGCACCCACAGGCCCGGGACGAGCGCCAGCCAGGTGGCGTAGATGAACGGGTACAGCTCGTAGACGCCGAACGCCGCGAAGTACACGATGAAGCCGCGGGCGAGCTGATGCGCCGGGCTGGCGCCGAACTCCAGCCGCCGCTCGGCCAGCCCGACGGCGAGCCCGAGCACGACCAGAAACACGGCCGCGCCGATCGGGCCCCAGTCGAGCAGCGGGATCGCGACGAACGTCGCCGTGTTCATGTAGTAGGGCTGGCTCAGCTGTGAGGTCGTGCCGTAGAGGTCGACACGGCCGACCAGCGCCTCGGCCCTGGAGCCGAGAAACATCACGGAGTACGCGCCGTGCTCCGGCCGGATGCTGTCGCGCTGCGCCCACAGCCGGCCGAACGTCTCCGTGGACGAGCTGAGCGACAGGTCGAGCGAGCCGACGCTCGACGAGATCGGGTTGTCGCCGTACCGGGAGCGGAACTCGTCTTCGAACGAACCGGTGCCGGCGAGCGTGCGCTGCCCGCCGAGGAACACGACCGCGCCGACGAGCGCCACGGCCGCGAGCAGGATGGCGACCGGCCTCCGCCCGGTAAGCAGCCGCGGCCGCCGCACGCCGGCGCGGCGCACCGACAGCACCGCGATGATCGCCGGTACGAGGCCGACGAGCACGGAGTTTTTGCTCGCCCCGAGGGCGGCGCCGGCGGTGAACACCACGGTGGCGGCCAGGTACAGCACGAGCGGCCAGCCGCGCGAGGTGAGCGCCCGCAGCAGGGAGACGGCCATGCCGAGCGTCCAGGCCTCGGAGATCAGGCCGACCGGGACGCTCGCCCGCTCGCGCAGCACCTGCCGGGCGACGTCGGGGTTGTCGGCGAACAGCGGCGGCGTGATCCCGCGGAACCGCAGCCACGCGGCGACCACCGCGACGGCGAAGACCACCAGCAGGTACACCCGGAGCCGGCCCTCTGACGGCCAGGTGAGCGCCGGTCGCTCGCCCGCACGCGGGACGCCAAGCCGCTCGGCGAGGCGCCGCCCGCCCGCCCAGGCGACGAGGAAACCGCCCGCGTAGACGGCGAGCGCCGGGATGGCGGCGGGACCGGCCCACGAGTCGTACGGCCCGTCGAGCGTGAGCACCGCGACGAAGACGGCGACCCAGGCGGCGGCACAGAGCGCGAGTCCCCACATCCGGGCGCGGGCGGCGGATACGGCGGCCACGAGGAACGCGAACGTGGCGGCGAGCGCGGTGTCCTGGGTCAGCAGGATCAGGAAGGCGCCCGCCGCGAAGGCGAGTGCGGCCGACCAGTCGCGCCGCTCACCGGGTGCCATCAGCGACCGACCGGTAGAGCCTGAGCCACCGCTCAACACATTGACCAAAGGAGTACTCCTGGGCGTACCAGCGGGCCAGCTCGCGCCGCGCGGCGACAACAGTGGCGCCGGCGCCCTCGGTGGCCTTCACGACCGCGGTCGCCACGCCGGCGGGCGTGAGGTCGGCCCGGTGGGCCAGGACACCGTCGCCGTGCCGGGTGAGGTCGGCCAGGCCGCCGGCGCCCGAATGCACGACCGGGACGCCCAGCGACATCGCCTCGAGGGCGCTGCGCCCGAACGACTCCACTCTGGACGGCACGACGAGGCAGTGCAGCCCGCGCAGGAACGAGGCCGCGTCGACCCGGCCGACCGCCCGCACATTGGGCAGCGGCGGCACCGGCGTCGATCCGGCTCCCGCGACGAGGAACTCCGCCTCGGGCAGCGCGGCGGCGATCCCGGGGATCAGGTCGGCGCCCTTTTCCGGCTCCAGCCGGCCGAGGAAGCCGACCCGGATCCGCCCCGCCGGCATGCCGGCCGAGTCGTCCACCGCGGGCCAGGCCGCCGGCAGCGGGTTGGGGATGACCCGCACGTCCCGGACGCGACCGCGGGTGCGCAGCTCCTCCGCCTCGAAGTCGGAGACGGCGACCGTGGTGTGCGGGCGGACCCGGCGCATCGCGAGGTCGAGCATGATGTTGGTCTGTAGCGTGGCCCTCGCCCGCGCCGACGGCGCCGCGTCGCGGTACTGCCAGAGGCTGTTGTGCAACGCGACGACCAGCCCGGTGCGGCGCAGGTCGCCGCGGAGCGCGGCGCGGGTGTGCATCGCGGCGGAGAGCAGGTGGGCGCTCACCACGTCGGGCCGCAGCCGGCTGGCGAGCCGGCGGATCTCGCCGACGTAACCGAAGTCGATGCGGCGGCTCGCGCCAAGCTCCATCCAGGACACTCCGGCCGCGCGCAGCCCCGCGGCGACCTCGTCGTCGGGCGTACACGCGATGACCTCTACGCCGTGCTCCGCCAGCGCCGGCAGCATCTCGACGAGGAAGCGCTCCGCACCGCCGAGCTGCCGGCGTCCGTAGCCGCCGGTGGTGCAGACGACCATCAGCTTCATGGCGCGCGCATCCCCTCGAGAGCGCCGCGGGCGACCGCCCGGCGCACCTCGCCACGGCTGGCCGCGGCCCGGACGAGCGCGCCGAGCGCGTAGGCGCCGCCGGCGATCCGGCCCCGCCAGCCGGCGAGCTCACGGCTGGCCCGGACGAACTCGCGGGTCTGCCGGCGGGCGATCTCCGCACCACTCCAGCGGCGCTTGGCGCTGGCGTCGTCTTCGTGGGTGACGACCGCCTCCGGCACGTACGCCAGGCGCAGCCCACGCCGGCGGACGGCCCAACACAGCCGCAAGTCTTCGGAGTAGAAGAACGACGACTCGTCCACGCCGCCGATGTCGTCCAGAGTGGACCGTCTGATCGCGACGAACGGCCCGGAGAGCCAGTCTCCCCGCTCCGGTGTCGCGACGATCCGCAGCCCGCGCAGGAGCAGGCTCAGGCCGGTGGCGTGGGCGAGGCCGACGGGGATGGTGAGGAAGCGGCCGGCAGCGGTCTGGTCGCTGCCGTCCGCGCCGCGTACACCCGGAAAAGCCGCGCCGACGGCCGGATCGGCGGCGCGGGCGGCGAGCAGCTCGACCGCGCCGGGGTGTACGACGATGTCGTTGTTGGACAGGACGACGACCGAGCGCGTGGTGTGCCGCACGCCGAGGTTCATGCCCTTGGCGTAGCCGAGGTTCACCGGCGACCGCACGTACGCCGCGCCGGTCTCGGCGCACATCGCGCGCAGCTTGTCACCGATCGCCTCGGCGCTGCCGTTGTCGACGACGACCACCTCGACACCGTCGGGCAGCGACCGCACGCACCCTTGTGTGCGCTCGAAATCCTCCCAGGTCAGTACGACAACGGAGACGTCCATCGCCCGATCACCCGCCAGCCGTCAGGGCGGGGGTGCGGACCAGGCTGAGCCGGGTGCGCACCGCGTAGACGGCGTAGGCCGACGACGAGGCCAGCGCGGCACCGAACGCGCCGAGCACCGGGATCAGCAAGAAGTACAGCGCGACCGCGACGCACATGACGGTGAGCGCCACCGCGGTGGTCGCCTGCTCGCCACGCACCTTCAGCAGCAGCGCGCTCCAGGTCTTGCCGGCCGCCACCGCGATCGCACCGGGCAGCAGCAGGAGGCCGTAGAGCCAGCCGTTCGCGTACTCCGACCGGATCAGGCCGACCACGCCGAGCCCGGCGACGGCGGCGAGCGCGACCGGCAGCGCGGCCCGCACGATCAGCCCGGTGGGCTCCGGTGTGGCGTCGTCACGCTCCCGGTCGACGAGGATCCGCTGGGCGCGTACGACGGCGCCCGCCTGCGCGAACTCGAGCGCCGCCACGGCCAGCGCGTAAACGCCCAGCGGGCCGCTGCCGGCGAAGCGGGCGATCAGGATCTGGTCCAGCCGGTACGTCAACATCTGCGCGCACACTCCTATGTGGAGCTTGCCCATCGCGCGCAGGTCGGCTCGGAGATCCTGACCGGTGGCGATCGCACCGGTCGGCGCCCGGTAGCGCCAGGCCATGCCGAGCACGGTGAGGCACATGACCACGCCGGTGAACGCCTGCACCGCGAGCCACGCCACGCTCCACACCCGGCCGTCGAGGCGGTCGGCCGCGTACAGCCCGACGTAGGCGAGCACGAGAATGGCGCCGCCGAGCGCGCGCGTGCCGTACACGAAAAGGAACCTGTCGACCCGCAGGGCGAGCGACGAGAACGCGTTGAAGACGGTCAGCGCGCACGCGGCGCCGACGCCGACGGCGTAGCTGCCGATGCCGGCCAGCGCGGTGAGCGCCGCGGCGGCGCCCGCGGCGAGCGCGAGGCAGCCGGCCAGGAACGCCAGCATCCACCACGCGCCGCGCTCGAAAATCCAGCCGGCCGGGCGGGAAAGGAGGAATGTGTCGACCGAGAAGCTGCCGATCGCCGCACCGAGCGTGGCGCTGGCGACGCTTGCGGCGAGCTCGCCGCGCTCGGTCGCCGGCAGGGCCACCGAGACGAGGGCCGCGCAACCGGTGAAACCGAGGGCGGCCATGTAGACCCGCTCGGGCGTGACAAGACGCCGGTGCAGCGCTGTCACGGCTCCCCACCCCCGCGGCATTTATCGACCATTGTGTGCGCGCGACTCGTCAAGCGGCCTATGGTCGCGGGACCTTCCTACCTGATGCCGGCCCAACGCCGCAAGTCAATCTGTTACCGGCGGATTGCCGCTCGCTCGCCTTATGTATCCCCGTGTTCCACTTGGGAGGTAATCTCTGCGGGACCTCTTGCGACCGAATCGTTGTGGAGCACAATGTCAGCCACCCTCTATGTCCGCGCGATTCGCGGCAATTGGCTGCTTATCACCGCATTAGTGATATGTGGCGGATTTGGGCTTGGCCTGCTCGCACACAGTAAGGATGCGGTCTACGCGTCGGAGGCGAAGCTGCTGATCTCCTTCACACCGCCGCCCGAGCGCCCCTCGCCACTGGCCAGCCGGCTCATGCAGCGGCGGGTGAAGACGTACACGACCATGCTGGCCACGCCGCGCCTGACCCAGCCGGTGATCGACTCACTGCGGCTGGACACCACGCCGGAGCGGCTCGGCGAGCGGGTGCGAGCGTCGTCGCCACTCAACACGCACGAGATCAACATCACGGTCACCGACTCCAGCCCCACCCGGGCCGCCGCCATCGCCACCGCCCTCGCGGCCGAGCTCGGCAAGGTCGCCCAGCGGGAAAAGCCCACCACCGACCTGCCGGTCAGCACGAGCGTCTCCGTCGAGAGCGCCGCGACGACGCCCGGCGAGCCACGCGCCGTGCGCTGGCCGCTGCACGCGCTCGCCGGCGCGCTGGCCGGCTTCGCGATCGGGCTCGGGCTGGCCGTCCTGCGTGGCCGGAGTAACGACAACGCCGGCAGCAGGGTGCCGGTAGGCCAGTAGTCGTCTATGTTTCGAAACATGACTCAGGACGTCGCGCTGTTGCTGGCCCGGGCCAGCTTCGGGCCGACGGCCGCCGAGCTTGCGGTGGCGCGCAAGGCGGGCTACACGGCCACGCTGTCCACGTTGCTCGATCCACAGCGGCCCGACATCGGCGCGACCAGCGCACCCGAGCCGCGACTCGGCCTGGATCCGTACGCGGACCTGCGCAACCCGACGGATCAGCAGCGGGCCAAGGCCTACGCCTTGCGGGATCGGCAGATCGAGGTCATCACCCGCTGGTGGCTCGACCGGATGACCGTCGCCGACCACCAGGGCCTGGAAAAGCTCGTCTTCTTCTGGCACGGCCACTGGGCCACATCGGTCGACAAGGTCCGCAGCTCCCAGCTGATGCTCCTGCAAAACCGCACCATCCGGCAGGCCCGCGACTTCGCGGAGATGACCCGCAAGATGGTGCTGGATCCCGCCCTCGTGTACTGGCTCGACGGCCACCTCAACACCAAGAAGTCGCCGAACGAAAACCTCGCCCGCGAGCTGATGGAGCTCTTCCTGCTGGGCATCGGGCAGTACACCGAGAAGGACGTGAAGGAAGCCGGGCGGGCGCTCACCGGCTACCGGGTCAGCCTCGGCTCGGAGGCCTGCATCATGCAGCCCGAGCACTACGACGGCGGCCGCAAGACGATCCTCGGCGTGACCGGCGCGATCGACGCCGTCGGCCTGGCCAACCTGTTGCTGCGCCGCAAAGAGTGCCCGCGCTTCATCGCCTCCCGTATGTGGTACAGGTACGCGTCGTCCAGCCAGCCGATCCCGGAAGCCACCCGGGAGGCGATGGCGGCCGTGTTTCCGGCGCACCGGGCGATGCTGCGGGTGCTCCTCGAAGACGAGGCCTTCGGAGCGACCGCGAAGACGATGGTCAAGCAGCCGGTGGAGTGGCTCGTGGGCGCGATGCGACAGCTCGGTCTGCGGCTCGGCGGCCTGCCGCCGGAGACCCTCACCACGATCCTCACCGGCCTGCGCGCGATGGGCCAGGTGCCGTTCGCACCACCGAGCGTCGGTGGCTGGGCGGCGGGTGGGGCATGGCTCACCTCGGCCGCCGGTCGGGTCCGTCTCGTCCTGGCCGGCACGCTCGCCAAGCTGGCCGCGGTCGACAAGCTCACGCCCGAGGAGGTGGCGTACATCCTCTGCGTCGACGGGTGGACCGACCGGACGTACACGGTGCTGCGCGAGGTGAAGGACCCGCGCCACATGCTGACCCTCGGCATGGCGAGCCCGGAATACCTGGTGACCTGAATGGACGCAGTGACCCGCCGCAAGTTTCTGCTCGCCTCCGGCGTGGCCGGTGTGGGCGCGCTGATGGCCGGCACCACCGCCGTCGGGATCGCCGAGCTGCTCCAGAAAGGCGCCGAAGCGGGCCCCGGCAAGGCCGACCAGAAGCTCGTCCTGGTCACCCTCTACGGCGGCAACGACGGCCTCAACACCGTCATCCCGTACGCGGACGGCGCGTACTACCGGGCGCGGCCCGATATCGCCTACGCGCCCGAGCGGGTCCTGCGGCTCGACGACGCGTTGGGGCTCAACCCTAAGCTGGCCGGGTTCAAGCGGCTCTGGGACGAAAAGCACCTCGCGATCGTGCGCGGGGTCGGCTATCCGCGCCCCGACCGCAGCCACTTCCGCTCGATGGACATCTGGCAGACCGGCTCGCCGCTCACGCCGGTACACACCGGGTGGGTGGGGCGCTGGCTCGACGGCACGCGGGCGGCACCGGAGGCCGCGGTGAGCTTCGAGCCCGTGCTGCCGGTGCTGCTCGCCGGCGAGACCCGGGCCGGCGCGTGCGTCAGCATCGGCGGGCTCGCGCTCCCGGAGGGCATCGACCTCCAGATGGTCGCCGGGCTCGGCCACCAGCAGCCCGGCGAGCCGGCCCATCAGGCGCACGCCGCGACGTCGTACACCGACCTGCTGGACGTGGAGCACATGGTGCGCGAGGTGGAGCACGCCGCCGGCACGACCGACAAGGGCGCCGCCGCGCCGGACGTGCCGGCCACCGGCACCGGTGGGGCCAGCGTCCTGTCCACGCAGCTCGCGCTCGTCGCGCGGTGCGTCGAGGCGGGCGTGCCGACCCGGGTGTACTCGGTGAGCCTCGGCGGCTTCGACACGCACGCCAAGGAGATCGCCGGTCACGAGCTGCTGCTCGCCCAGCTCGACGCCGCACTGACGTCCTTTGTGGACCGGATGGCGAAGACCGAGGCCGGGCGGCAGGTCACGGTGGTGGTCTACAGCGAGTTCGGCCGCCGGGTGCACGGCAACGCGTCGGAGGGCACCGACCACGGCACCGCCGGTCCGGTCTTCGTGCTCGGTCACCGGGTCGCCGGCGGCTTCTACGGCGAGCAGCCGAGCCTCACCAACCTCGACGACGGCGACCTCAAGTCCACGATGGACTTCCGCCAGGTCTTCGGCACGGTGATCGGCTCGGTGCTCCAGGCCGATCCGGCGAAGTACATCGACGGCTTCGAGGGCGACGTGTTGCCCTTCGTGGCCGCGGGCTAGCGCTTGCGTTCGCCGCTTACTTCGCCGCGTTGAGCAGGTCCGGGACGGAGTCGCGGCGGACCGCGTCGTAGAGCGCCTTCGCCTTCTGCGGGTCGTCGAGCACCACGCTCTCCGAGCCGACCCGCCCGGAACCCTTGTTGGGGCTGGTGAGGAACGTCAGGCTGCCGCTGCGCAGGTGGCGGAGCTCGGTCGCGGTGTCGAAGACGCTCATCGTCTCGTCGACCGAAACCGCGTCCGCGGTGGCCCGGAGGAACGAGTTGAGCCGGCCCGGGTTGGTTAGCAGCCCGCCGGAAGCCGCCTTGTCCAGCACCGCCTTGATGAGCTGCTGCTGGTGGCGCATCCGGGCGAAGTCGCCGTCGCGGAACGCGTACCGCTCGCGGGCGTAGTCGAGCGCGGCGGCACCGTCGAGCGTCTGCGGACCCTTGGTGAACTTGCGGTGTGGCTTGTGGATGGACGTGAAGCTCTGCTCGACGTCGATCTCCACACCGTCGAGCGCGTCGATGATCTCCTGGAACCCGGCGAAGTCGATGATCGCCACGTGGTCGACCCGCACGCCCGTGTACTTCTCCACGGTCTGCACGGTCAGCGGGATGCCACCCCAGGCGAAGGCCGAATTGATCTTCGCGTCACGCCCGCCGTGCTGGCCGTCCTTCGACTTCGGCACGCTCACCCACAGGTCGCGCGGGATGGAGATCATCTGCGCGCTGCCCCGCCCCTTCGGCAGGTGGGCCAGGATGATCGTGTCGCTGCGCGTGCCGGTCGTGTTTTCCGGATCCCGCGAGTCGCTGCCCAAGATCAGGATGTTTTTGGCGTCGTCGGCCACCTTCTGCGGACGCGACTCCGCCGGCACGTCCTTGAAGGCGTCGACCCGATCGATGCTGCCCTCCACCGACCGGTAGTAGAGGCCGCCGGCGATCAGCCCACCACCGGCCAGCAGCGCCAGCACCAGCAGCGTGATGAGGACGATCGTTCGCCCCCGGCGCGACTTCTTCTTCGGCGGCTGTGGATCCTCCGGGATCTCGATGACCTCGGTGGAGTCGTGATCGGCGAACATCGGGCCCCGTGACATGCGCCCGATGGTACTGATTCACACAATCGGATGGCGCCCTCGGGACGCGGAGTTTACAAAGCGCGAGCCCGCTCCAGCAGCAGCTCTCGCTCGCGGAGGTTGCGCGCCAGCCCCGCCGCCCGCGCCAGCTCGACACCCGCCTCCTCCTTGCGTCCCAGCTTTACCAGTAGGTCGGCCCGCACGCTGGGTAGCAGGTGGTAGTCCTTGAGTGTCGGCTCAGCCATCAGCTCGTCGACGAGCTTGAGCCCCTCCTCCGGCCCGTACGCCATCGACACCGCCACCGCGCGGTTGAGCTCTACGACCGGTGACGGCGCGACCACGGCGAGCTGCTCGTAGAGGGCGGCCATCCGCACGAAGTCGGTCTCCTCGGCGGTACGCGCCCGGGCGTGCACGGCCGCGATCGCCGCTTGCAGCGCGTACGGACCCCGCGCACCGCCCAGCTTTTCGGCGCGGTCCAAGGCGGCGAGTCCACGGCGGATGAGCAGCTGGTCCCAGCGGCCGCGGTTTTGCTCCATCAGCAGCACCGGCTGGCCCGATGGACCGACCCGGGCCGCGGACCGCGATGCCTGGATCTCCATCAGTGCCACAAGGCCGTGCACCTCCGGCTCGCGCGGCACCAGCCCGGCGACGATCCGCCCGAGCCGCAACGCGTCTTCGCACAACGCCGGCCGCATCCAGTCGTCGCCAACGGTGGCGGTGTAGCCCTCGTTGAAGATGAGATAGATCACCTCGAGGACGGACGCCAGCCGGGCCGGCAGCTCCGCACCGCTCGGCACCTCGAACGGCACGCGCTTTTCGGCCAGCGTCCGCTTGGCCCGCACGATCCGCTGGGCGACGGTGGACTCGGATACCAGGTATGCCCGCGCGATCTCCTCGGTGGTCAGGCCACCCAGGACCTTCAGCGTCAGCGCGACGCGGGCCTCCGTCGAGAGCACCGGGTGGCAGGCCGTGAACACAAGGCGCAGCATGTCGTCGCCGATGTCTTCGACCGCCGCGTCGAAGTCGGGCGTGTGCTCCGTCTCCAGGTCACGCCCCAGCTCCTCCACCTTGCGGTCGAACCGCTCCCGGCGGCGGAAGTGGTCGATCGCCCGGCGCTTGGAGATGGCCATGAGCCAGGCACCGGGGTTGTCCGGCACACCCGACTCAGGCCACTGCTCCAGCGCGGCGACGAGGGCATCCTGCGCCAGCTCCTCGGCGAGCCCGACATCGTGGGTCATCCGCGCGAGACCGGCGATGAGGCGGGCGGCCTCGATCCGCCACACCGCCTCGACCGTCCGTTTGACGTCAGCTCCAGCCACGCCCCGATCAAACCACGACCACGGCGGTCAGTCCTGCTCGTCGTGCAGCTCCGCCACCTGGGCAGCGGTCATAGCACTCTGGTACACGTACATGTCGTCGAGCCCGCCGAACCAGAGCTCACCGATGCCGGCACCGGACCGCGCGGCGCCCACTGTCAGCGCACCGTTCGCCGGCGCGGCGGAGGAGTACGCCGTGGTGGCCGCGAGCTCGCCGTTCACGTACAGGCGCAGCTGCCCCGCGGGCGCGTCGTAGACACCGACGAGGTGCGTCCAGACCGTGGTGTCCGCCGCCGTCGCGACGGCCTGGGCGCCCGAAGCCGCGAACGTCCAGTGCTGCTCCCTGACGCCAAGCGTGAACGCCGACCCGGTCGCACCTTGCTGGGACAGCGCAGTCATGTCGTCGCCGGTCACCCGGCTCGGACGCACCCACAACGACACCGTGTACGACTGGTCGGTGCGCAGCACCGGCGCGTCCGCCCACTGGTCCGGCTCGCCGGGCGCGGCGACGTTGCGCTGGGTCACGGCGTACTCGACAGTGGCGAGGCCGTGGAACGGGTCGCCCGCCTCGGCGAAGTGCACGCCGTCCAGCAGAAGGGCGCCGTTGCGCTGGCTGTAGTCGACGTCCGACCCCTGCCGGAAGCGCAGCCAGCGTTCCCACGCATCCGTGGGCGGCGCCATGCACCAGAGCGGGTCGATCGAGTCGTCGTAGCAGGAGCCGCCGTTTCCGAACTCCCAGTGCCCGACGCTCGCCGGTGCGAGCAGGCCCGGCTCGAACGCCGCCGGGTCACCGGTGAGGTCCTCCTGGCGGAGCACCCGGTCGTACACGAACATGCTCGCGACCTCGCCGGCGAACCCGCCCCCGTCCGCGTCGCCGTACCGGTCGCGCCCGACCACGAACGGGCCTGTCGCGTCCCAGCCGTCGCCGTACGCCGCGAGCCAAGCCGCCGACGGGGTGGCCGTGGCGACGAGCGCGCCGTCGAGGTAGAGCCGGACCTCGTGGGCGGCCGCGTTCCAGACGCCCGCGACGTGCCGCCAGTGCGGGCCGGTCGACGCCGCCGGGGCCCACGCGTCCACCGTCGCGGCGTCCACGCGGTCGGCGTCGGCCACCCGCATGCCCCATCGCGCCGTGGCGCAGTCGAACGTCAGGAAGAAGGCGCTGGTGTGCGCGCCGTCGACGGAGGCCACCGTCTGACGCCCGGCGCAGGGCAGCGACGGTGTACGCACCCAGGCGGCCACCGAGTAGCTCCGCGAGGTGCTGACGACGGGTGCGCCGGCGGAGGCGTACGACGTGGCGCTTCCAGCGAAGCCGGCGGTCCGCGCGCCGATCAGCCGGGCGTCCGCGACCCAGGTGAGGTCATGCGGCGTGAGCGGGGTGTCCGCCCTCGCCGCGTTCAGGTCGGCGAGCGCGTTTTCCTCGGTCATGCCCAGATAAGCCTCCAGGCCCCACCCGGCCACCGCCACCGAAGGCTCGGGCACCGGGACCTCGACCGAGACGATGGGCCCGTGGTTGCCGGTCGCGTCGATCGCCCGCGCGAACAGGATGTTTGTGCCGTATCGCGACGCGTTCAGCGTCACCGTGGCGGTCCGGCCAGTCCCGGCGCCCGTCGCGGGCACCTCGGTGACGGGCGGGTCGGTCCAGCCATAGCTGAATGTGACGACGTCCGGGGCCGGCGAGTCGAGGCGGAACGTGCCCGGCTCGCCGAGGCCCGCGGGCGGCGTCACCACGGTCACGGTCGCCGTGGGGACCACGGTGTCGACCGTGAACACGCACCACGGCGACCAGGGGCTCGTCTGGCTCCGCGGCGCCGGGTCGGTGCCCTTGACCCGAAACGCGTACCGCTTCGCGTTCGCGAGGCCGGACAGCGGCGAGGTCGTGGCCCGGCTGTTCGCCGAGGCCGTGGTCTGCGGCGGCGCGGGCAGGCGTGGGGTCCACGGGCCCCAGACGCCGGACGCCGGCACCTCCAGCCACTCCCACGTGCCGGTGATGGACTCGTGCGAGTCGACGTCCGGGAAGACGGCGGACAGCGTCGGCGTCACCGTGCCGATGCTGATGCCGGCGTTCGTGCAGGCGACGCCCGAGACCTGCAAGCCGGTCGGCGCGCCCGGCCGGGCGTCCCGCACGGCTCCGGCACCCGCCGCGGAGGCGGCGGCCGGCACCGTCAACGCCAGCGGCACCGCGACCACAATCGTCCACAATCGACCAACGCGCACCGGGACCCCCGCAGAGTCTGCTCGTGGGAAAAGTGTGCGCACGATAACCGCGTGGGGTGGCGTGTAGTCAAGCTCGATTGGCAAATCCGTCAAGGATTTACGGAGCCATCACGGTAGCGTTCGCGGTTATGGGCGATGGGTCCGCGTTCGCGGAGATGGTGGAGCGACACCGGCGGGAGCTGCGGGTGCACTGCTACCGGATGCTCGGCTCGTACGACGAGGCGGAAGACCTGGTGCAGGAGACCTTCCTGCGGGCGTGGAAGGGGCGGGACGGCTTCGCCGGCCGGTCGTCGCCGCGGGCCTGGCTCTACCGCATCGCCACCAACGCCTGCCTCGACACGCTGCGCGGCCGCGCCCGCCGGGTGCTCCCGCAGGACCTCGCGCCGGCGTCCGACCCGACCGCCGACCTGCCGCCGCGCACGGACATCCCGTGGCTGCAACCCTTTCCGGACGGCGCGGCGCCGGTCGAGACCGAGCCGGACTCCGTCGCGGTCACGCGGGAGACGATGGAGCTGGCGTTCCTGGCCGCGATCCAGCACCTGCCGCCGCGGCAGCGGGCCACCCTGATCCTGCGCGACGTGCTCGGCTGGTCGGCCAAGGAGGCCGCGTCGGCGCTGGACGCCAGCGTCGCCTCGACCAACAGCGCGCTCCAGCGGGCCCGGGCCACGCTGCGCGAGCACCTGCCGGAGCACCGGCTGGAGTGGACGCAACCGCTCGGCCCGACCGAAGAGGAAATGGCGGTCGTCCGCCGCTACGTGGAGGCGGTCGAGCGGGCCGACCTCGTCGCGCTCGCCGACCTGCTGGCCGAGGACATCCGCGCGGTCATGCCGCCGTGGCCGATGTGGTTCGCCGGCCGGGACGCGGTGCTGGCCACCCTCAGGGCGAGCTGGGACCCCGCGGGGCCTTACTACGTGGGCCGCTTCCGCATGGTGCCGACGGCGGCCAACGGGATGCCGGCCGTGGCGGGATACGTGCGCGCGCCTGGCGACGACACCTTCCGGGCGTTCGCGATCGGTGTGATCCGGGTCGAGGGAGGGCTTGTCGCCGAGCTCAGCGCCTTCCACGACACCGGCCTGTTCAAGGCTTTCGGGCTACCGATGACTTTTCCGGCCGCCGACGTCTCAACGGGTGTAACCGACACCTGACGGGAAAGAGGCAGCTCATGGCAAAGATGCTCTACGCGGCGACGATGTCGCTGGACGGGTTCATCGCCGGGCACGGCGGCGACATGTCCTGGCTCAAGCCGTACTTCGGGCCCGACCCCGAGATGGACGGCCTGGTACACCGGATCGGCGCGTTGCTCGTCGGCCGGCGCACGTTCGAGGGGGACGACCCCAACAAGGGCACCGAGCACGAGGGGGCCTTCGGCGGCGCGTGGGACGGCCCGACGTTCGTGCTGACCCACCGGGTCCCGCCCGAGCCGGTGCCCGGCGTGACGTTCGTGGACGACCTCGGGAGCGCGGTCGCGGCGGCCAAGGAGGCGGCCGGCGACAAGTACGTCAACATCCTCGGCGCCAACGTCGCCCGCGAGTGCCTCGACGCCGGCCTGCTCGACGAGGTGCTGGTCAGCGTCGCGCCGGTGATGCTCGGCGACGGCACGCGGCTGTTCGAGCGGCCCGGCGGCGACAACGTGCGCCTGGAGCGGATCAGCCTGACCCAGGGTCCTCTCTCCACCAACATCTGGACCCGCGTCCTGCCTCGATGACGGCCTGATCCCAGGGCGGTTGCGATCACGCAACCGCCCTTTTTAGGTGCATACCGCGCGTGTCCGTCAGCTATTAGACACGGCCAAGTCTCAAGTTTGCAGCGTTCCATCAGAACCTTGCAGAAATATGTCGCGTTAGCTACGGTGACTCCACTTGCGCTCGTGCAGTTCCCGAAGGGAAGGACAATGTCCGCACCGCTGTTTCGAAGGGTCGTCGCCATAGCGGCCGCGGCCGGTGTCGCGGGGCTGAGCCTCACGGCGTGTTCCACCAAGAGCGACGACGACGGGTCGTCCTCGTCCGGCGGAAAAGTCACCATCACGGTCGACTGCCAGCCGGTCGCGTCACAGAAAGAGCTGCTGGCCAACTGGAACGCCGACGTCGACGCGTTCCAGAAGGCAAACCCGAATATCGAGATCAAGAGCGTTTCGGTCGGCACCCAGTGCAACAACCCGCCGGACTTCACCGCCCGCCTACAGGGCGGCACGACCACTGACGTCTTCTACGGATACATGACCGACCTACAGCAGGTGCTCGACTCCGGCCAGGTCATGGACATCACCCAGTACGCCAACGCCTCGACGGTGCCGACGTGGGACAGCATCGACGCGGGCGCCAAGGCGGCGTTCTCCGACGGCGGGAAGGTCTACGGCATCCCGACGAAGAACTACTCGATGGGCCTGGTCTACAACAAGAACCTGTTCCAGCAGGCCGGGCTCGACGTCAAGAACCCGCCGAAGACCTGGGCCGAGGTCCGGGAGGCCGCGAAGAAGATCTCCGCACTCGGCAACGGGATCGCCGGGTACTCGGAGTACAGCGCGGGCAACACCGGCGGCTGGCACTTCACCGCGGAGCTGTACTCGCTCGGCGGCCAGATGGTGACCGAAGACGGCAAGAAGGCCGACTTCAACAACGCCATGGGCAAGCAGGTGCTGCAAACGCTCAAGGACATGCGCTTCACCGACAACAGCGTCGGCGCGAAGCAACTGCTCCAGTGGCCGGACCTGCTCACCAACGCCGGCGCCGGCAAGGTCGGTATGTTCGTCGGCGCGCCGGACGCCACCACCGCGATCGTCACCCAGTTCCAGGGCAAGTACCAGGACTGGGCGATGGGCCCGATGCCCGGCCAGGACGGGCCGGCGAAGGCGACGCTCGGCGGCGGCGAGGGCTACTTCTTCAAGAAGGGCCTGAGCAAGGAACAGGTCGAGGCCGGCCTGAAGTGGCTGGCGTTCCAGAAGCTGACGCCGGGCAAGGGCCAGTTCGACTACGTGCGGGCCAAGCCGCAGAACAACCCGGTCGGCCTGCCCCAGCCGCAGCTGTTCACCGTCGGCAGCGACGCGTACAAGCAGGAGCTCGAGCAGCGCAAGGCGAACGCCAACGTCACCGTCGACGACTTCGCGGTCTTCGAGAACAACCCGGTGCCGGTGAAGGTGGAACCGCCGAACGCGCAGGCGATCTACGCGGTGCTGGACGCGGCGATGTCCGCGGTGCTGACCGACTCGAAGGCGAACATCGACCAGCTGTTGAAGACGGCCGAGGAGAAGGTGAACCAGGTGCTCGCCACTGGCGGCACCGGTAGCTGACCCAGCGTGCGGGGGCCGGCGCGACCGGCCCCCGCTCCGTCCACACAGGAGTCTTCATGGCGACAATCACGGCGCACGGCAAACCTGCCGGGGTGTCCGGGCCGCGGCCGCGGCCGCCCGCCCGCCGGCAGGGCCGGCGTAAGCGCCGGCTCCAGAGCAACCTCACCGGGTACGCGTTCCTCTTCGGCGCCGTGGTCTGTTTCGCCGTCTTCTCGTGGTACCCGATGATCCGCGGCGTCGTGATGAGCTTTCAGCGGACGCGGCGTGGAGAGACGACGTGGGTCGGCTGGGACAACTACGAACGCATCGTCAACGACCCGAGCTTCTGGACCGCCTGGAAGAACACCTTCTACTTCACCGCGCTCGCGCTGATCCTCGGCTACGCGGTGCCGTTTCTCGTCGCGATCCTGCTCAACGAGTTTCGCCACGCCAAGGGCTACCTGCGCATCCTGGTGTACCTCCCGGTGATGCTGCCGCCGGCGTCCGCCCTCTTCCTGTTCAAGTACTACGCGTACGACCCGAGCGACGCCGGCCTGTTCAACGCGATCCTCAAGTTCTTCCACCTGCCCACGTCGGAGTGGATGCAGTCGACGACGATGACGATGCCCGCGATGGTCATCGCCTCCACGTGGATGAACATGGGCGCCGCCGTGCTCATCTACCTCGCCGCGCTGCAAAATATCCCCGGCGAGCTCTACGAGGCGGCGGAGATCGACGGCGCCGGGATCTGGCGGCGGATCTGGAACGTGACGATCCCGCAGACGAAGCTGATCCTCTCGCTGATGGCGATGCTCCAGATCGTGGCCACGATGCAGCTCTTCATCGAGCCACTGATCCTCGCCAACGGGGCCGGTACGCAGGATTCGGCCACCTCGGTCGCGTACCTCATCTACCAGCACGGCTTCTTCCAGAACGACCTCAACGGGGCCGCCGCTCTCGGTGTGATCATGCTCGTGGTGCTGGCCGGCTTCTCGTTCGTGTACGTGCGACTCACGGCGCAACAGGACTAGACATGACGCGAACCTTGATTTCTCACGCACAGATGCGGCGCGGACGGGGCAGGTACGTCTACTGGACCCTTCTCACCGTCGTCGTGCTCGTCTTCACGCTGGTCTTCATCGGCCCGCTGTACTGGATGGTCACCGGCGCCCTCAAGTCGGGCCAGGAGATCGCGCAGACCCCGCCGACGCTGTGGCCGAAGGATCCGCGGCTGACCAACTACACCGACGCGTGGAATCAGCTCGACCTCGCCAAGCTGCTCTTCAACACGTTCTACTACGCGGCCGGCGCGCTCGTCTTCCAGCTGGTGCTGGACACGGCCGCGGCGTACGCCCTGTCGAAGCTGCGCCCCGCCTTCGGCAACGCGATCCTCGGCCTGATGCTCGCCACGCTGATGATCCCGGCGATGGTGCTCATCATCCCGCAGTACGTGACGGTCATCGACCTGCCGATCCTGCACGTCAACCTGCTGGACTCCCCGCTGGCGCTGTGGCTGCCCGCGGTGGCGAACGCGTTCAACATCTTCCTGCTGAAGCGCTTCTTCGACTCGATCCCGGAGGAGATCATGTCAGCGGCCGTCATGGACGGTGCGACGCCGCTCCGTACACTGTGGTCGATCGTCCTGCCGATGTCGCGGCCGATCCTCGGCGTGGTCTCCATCTTCGCGGTCACCGCGGTGTGGAAAGACTTTCTCTGGCCGAAGCTGGTCATGCCGTCGCCCGAGACCCGGACGGTCAGCGTCGGCATCTACGCGTTCTCCGGTGGTACCCCGATGAACGTGGTGGTCGCGGCCGCGGTCATCGCGGCGATCCCGACCATCGTCTTCTTCCTGATTTTCCAGAAGAGCATCATGTCCGGCCTCACCGCTGGCAGCCTGAAAGGCTAGGGACCTTAGTGGGTGACAACCACTGGTGGCGCTCCGCCGTCATCTACCAGATCTATCCGCGCAGCTTCGCCGACGGCAACGGCGACGGCATCGGCGACCTGGGCGGGGTACGCGCCCATCTCGACCACCTGGCCTCGCTCGGCGTCGACGCGGTCTGGTTCAGCCCCTGGTACGCCTCGCCGCAGGCGGACGCCGGCTACGACGTCGCCGACTACCGGGCGATCGACCCGGTCTTCGGCACGCTCGCCGAGGCGGAGGAGCTGATCCGGGAGGCGCACGCGCTCGGCATCCGCATCATCGTCGACGTGGTGCCGAACCACTGCTCGGACAAGCACGCGTGGTTCGTCGAAGCGGTTCAGAACGGCCCCGGTTCGACCGCCCGCGACCTGTTCTGGTTTCGCCCCGGCCGCGGACCGGACGGTGACCTGCCGCCGAACGACTGGCAGTCCATCTTCGGCGGCCCCGCCTGGACCAGGGTCGAAGACGGCGAGTGGTACCTGCACCTGTTCGCGCCCGAGCAGCCCGACCTCAACTGGGAGCACCCGAAGGTCCGCGAGGAGTTCGAAGACGTGCTGCGCTTCTGGCTCGACCGGGGCGCGGACGGCATCCGCATCGACTCGGCCGCCTTGCTGATGAAGGACGGCACGCTCGCCGACTTCGACCCGGCCCACCCGCCGGTCCCGCACCCCTTCCAGGACCGGGACGAGGTGCACGAGGTGTACCGGGCGTGGCGGACGATCGCCGACAGCTACCCGGAGCCACGGGCGCTGATCGGCGAGGTGTGGCTGCCCGACGCGGAACGCTTCGCCGCGTACCTGCGCGAGGACGAGATGCACACCGCGTTCAACTTCGCGTTCCTCGGCTGCCCCTGGGACGCCGCCGCGCTGCGCGCCACCGTCGACGAGACGCTGGCCGTGCACGCACCGGTCAAGGCCGCCGCGACCTGGGTACTGTCCAATCACGACGTTCCCCGTCACGTGACCCGGTACGGGCGCGCGGACACGTCGTTCACATTGGACTTTCGCCAGCTGGGCGCGCCCACCGACCGGGCGCTGGGGCTGCGGCGGGCCCGCGCCGCGCTGCTGCTCAACCTGGCGCTGCCCGGCTCGGTCTACCTGTACCAGGGTGAGGAGCTCGGCCTGGAGGAGATCGAGGACATCCCGGACGCACTCCGGCAGGACCCGATGTTCTTCCGCACCGCCGGTGAAAACCTCGGCCGTGACGGCTGCCGCGTGCCGATCCCGTGGTCCGGCACCGCCCCGCCGTTCGGCTTCAGCCCGCCCGGCGCCACCGCCGACCCGTGGCTCCCGCAGCCGGCCAGCTGGCGCGACCGCACCGTGGAGGCCGAGTCGGGCGACCCGGACTCGATGCTGGAGCTGTACCGCCAGGCCCTGCGGCAGCGGCGCGCCCGACCGGAGTTGGGTGACGGCCCGTTCGCCTGGCTGCCCGGCCCGGACCGGGTGCTGGTGTTCAGCCGGGGCCCGGCGGCGACGTTCGCCTGCGTGGTCAACCTGTCCGACGTGCCGATCGCTCTGCCCGCGCCCGGCACGGTGGCACTGTCCAGCAACCCACTGGACGGCGACCTGCTCCCACCGGACACCGCCGCCTGGGTGGTGAGGGACTAGAAGCGTCCGGAGCTAGGGTCGCCGCGGCCTCGCCCATCCGCCGCCGGTCCCGCTCACCCCTTGCGCCCTGCCCTCAAGAGGGCAGCCCTGTCACTGTCTGGGCGGGTATACGGGAGCCCTGTTGGGAATTCACGCCCAAGAGGGCTGCCCTCTTGGGGCCAAAGTGGGCCGGATGCACGCTGATCCAGGGCTGGATCGCCGCACACCCGATGCCCGGCTCGGAGCTGGTCCGCTGGTTGTCCGCCGCCGATCTACCGGCCGAGCGTCAGCTCCAGGCGTAGACGCCCGCTGGCGCCGGCGTGGCACTGCCGGCGAAGAGCTGGTCGACCCGGGCTCGCTCGGCCGCGCTGGGGTTGGCGTTGGCGCAGGAGACCGGTGCGCTGCTGCCGGACATCAGGTCCGAGCAGAGGCCGGTGCGGCGGTCGGGCAGGCCGAGGATGTGGCCCCACTCGTGGGTGGCGATGCGGGTGCGGTTGTAGCCCTGGTTGACCGCCTGTCGGCCCATGTAGATACGGCCCGAGCCGAGCCCGGTCACGTACGCGCGCGGCCATCCACTGTCGACGTAGATGACGACGGTCGCGGGCGAGCCGGCTTGCAGCCGCACGTTGGTCACGCTGCTGTTCCAGATCTGGGCCGCCTGCGCGAAGTTCGTCGCGAACTCGCCGGCCCGGCTGGCGTCGTAGTAGACGATCCGCGGCGCCGCGGCCGCGGGCGCGTCGGCGAGGACCTGGACGCCGACGAGCGACATGGAGAGCGCGAGGAGGCCCAAGAAGGCGCGTCTGAGCATTGTGGACTCCTTGTGGGAGCTGACATCGATGCTCGACAATCTACCGGCCCGGCGTACGGCGCGCGGCATAGCAGTTCGCCCATAGCGCCGCTACCGCGTCCCCATCGGCAGCAGGCCGGCCACCGCCGGCGTGAACACGTCGATCAGGTCCCACAGCTCGCGCGCACCCGTCGCCACACGCGCCACCTGCGGATCGGTGTGCCGCAGGAAGGCCAGGTGGCGGCAGGCGTGCGCGGCGACGTCCACCGGACGCACCACCGCCGGGCTCGGCGTGAGCGGGTCGGGCCCGCGCGTAGCCGGCAGGTCGAGCACCGGCTCGGCCGCCGCGGCCGGATCCGGGTCGGGCAGCGCCACGTACGTGAGCACGATGCCACCGGCGGTGTGTCGCCACGACGTCGAGTGCAGCAATCCCACACCCGGGCCGGCCAGGCTCCGCGCGCAGGCGTCCGGGTGCTCGCCAGCACCGAGCTGCCCTGACACGGTGCGGAAGCAGAGCCGTCCGCTCCGTGCGCTCAGCAACACGGTCTCGACGTGCGCCCGGACGCCCGGGATCATCGCAGCGGAGCCCGGCGGCTCGTCACCGCCAGGTTCCATGCCGGCACTCTACCTTGTTGCCACAAGCTGGCAAGAACGAACCGCACGCGACAGTCTGGGAGGAGCTCGCCGTGCCGCCATCGCGCCTGGCTGACCGCTGTAGCCGCATCGTCCATTCCCGCGCCTTCGAGGTCGCCATCGTCGTAATCATCGGCGCGAACGCGGTCGTGCTCGGCCTGGAGACCTACCCGCACCTCGGGATGGCAGGTCCCCCGTTGCACCTGCTGGAGTGGTTCTTCCGGGCGGTGTTCGTCACCGAGATCGTCATCCGCATCCTCGCTTACGGCCGCCGCCCGCAAGACTTCTTCCGCCACGGCTGGAACGTCTTCGACTTCCTCGTCATCGCCGCCGCCTTCATCCCCGGCCTGCACGGGGAGTCGCCGATCCTGCGGGTCATCCGCATCGCCCGCGTGGTGCGGCTGGTGCGCTTCTCCCCCGGCCTGCGCACGATCGTGGCGGCGCTGCTGCGCAGCCTTCCCGGCGTGGGTGGCTTCCTGGCGCTGGCCATGGTGACGCTCTACGTGTACGGCATGGCCGGCTGGCTCATCTTCCGCCATCACGCGCCCGACGAGTACGGCACGATCGGGCGGGCGGTGCTCACCCTCTTCGTGCTGCTGTCGCTGGAAAACCTGCCCCAGCTCGTCGAGCAGGGCATGGCGCTGTCGCCGTGGACGCTCGTGTACTACGTGAGCTACGTGCTCATCACCGCCAACCTGCTGCTCAACATCCTCATCGCGGTCATCGTCAACTCGATGGAGGAGGCCCGCCGGCTGGAGATGACCGAGCGGATGGCGGCCGACGAAGACGGCGACGGCGTGCCCGACGAGATCGACCGCATCGCGATCAGCCAGCGCCTGGACGACCTGCGCGAGCTGGTCGCCGAGCTGGAACGGGAACTGCGCATCGAACGCGACGAGCCGTCGTCGCGGCCGAAAACGCCGTTGCCGCGCGGCCCGTGATCTCCTTACCGTTTGAGGCATGGGATACGAACTGCTCGCCGGCACCAAGGCGCCCGTACGGGTCTGGACCGACCCGTACGGCATCGAGCCCGAGGCCGCACAGCAGCTCCGTAACATCGGTCAGCTGCCGTGGGTCGAGGGCGTCGCCGTCATGCCCGACGTCCACTTCGGAAAGGGCGCGACCGTCGGATCCGTCATCGCCATGCGGCAGGCCGTGTCGCCGGCGGCCGTCGGCGTCGACATCGGTTGCGGCATGTCCGCGGTGCGCACCTCGCTGACCGCGGCCGACCTGCCGGACAACCTCGGCCCGCTGCGCGCGGCGATCGAAGACACCATCCCGGTCGGCTTCGCCCAGCGCGACAGCGAGGTCGTCCCGCGCCGCGTTCGCGGGTTGGAGCAGTCCGGGTGGGACGCGTTCTGGCGGCGGTTCGGCACCCTCCACGATGGCGTGTCCAACCTGGAGGGTCGGGCTCACCACCAGATGGGCACGCTCGGCGGTGGCAACCACTTCATCGAGGTCTGCGTCGAGCAGGGCTCTGATGACGGCCAGGTGTGGCTCATGCTCCACTCGGGCTCGCGCAACATCGGCAAGGAGCTCGCCGAGCGCCACATCGCCATCGCCCGCCACCTGCCGCACAACACCGACCTGCCCGACCGCGACCTCGCCGTCTTCCTGGCCGGCACGCCGCAGATGGAGGCATACCGCCGCGACCTGTGGTGGGCGCAGGAGTACGCGCGCCGCAACCGGGCCGTCATGATGGCCCTGCTCTGCGACGTCGTGCGCCAGCTCCTGCCCCAGGTCACCTACGGCGAGCCGATCAGCTGCCACCACAACTACGTGTCCGAGGAGACCTACGGCGGCGTCGACGTGCTCGTCACCCGCAAGGGCGCGATCCGGGCCGGCGCCGGCGACCTGGGCATCATCCCGGGCTCGATGGGCACCGGTTCGTACATCGTGCGCGGCCGCGGCAACCCGGACGCGTACTGCTCGGCGTCCCACGGCGCGGGCCGCCGGATGTCGCGGTCCAAGGCGAAGAAGATGTTCAGCACCGAGGATCTGGAGGCGCAGACGGCCGGCGTCGAGTGCCGCAAGGACGCCGGCGTGGTCGACGAGATCCCGGGCGCCTACAAGGACATCGGCCAGGTCATGGAGCAGCAGGAAGACCTTGTCGAGGTGGTCGCCCACCTCAAGCAGGTCGTTTGCGTGAAGGGCTGAGGAGGCACAATGGGCCGGTGCCTGTCGTCGAAGCGGTGATCACCGTCCCAGTGCCCCCGGAGCTGGCGTTCGCCGTGTCACAGACGACGGCACCGGTCCGATACCGCTGGGATCCGTTCGTGCGGCGCCAGCACTTCCTCGACGGAGCGCTCCGTCCGGGCAAGGGCGTGCGCACTTACACGCGCTCCAAGCACGGTCTCACCATGGTCAGCGAGTACGTCTCGTTCGCGCCGCCGACCAACGTGGGCATGAAAATGGTGCGCGGGCCGTGGTTTTTCGAGATGTTCGCGGGCGGGTGGCGTTTCGCACCGGCCGAGACGCCCGGAGACACGGTCGCCACGTGGCGATACAGCTTCCGCTGCCGGCCCGGGTTCCTCCGGCCGTTCCTCGAACGGGTCGGCGTGTGGGTGCTCGGCCGTGACATCCGGCGACGGATCGCCGGCTATGCCCGCGGATGCGCCGATCCGGTCGTACTCGCCGCCGCACGCGAGGCGATCACCACAGGCGACGCCTAGTTCCCGGACCGCGTCAGCGGCGGGCCGCCGCTCCCGCCGGAGACCGCGCGGGTCGGCGGCGAGCTAGCGCTCGCCGAGATCCCCGACCCGCGCTGCCAGCCCCGCGCCGCAAGCCCGCGGGGCGAACCCTTGGCGGCCAGCCCGCCGATCAAGGTCTTGCCCGTGGGCTTGCACCGCGGACCCGGCAGTGGACGGCCGGGGGTTTCGGCTCGGTCTACGAGCCGCCGGCCGGGAGCGGTGCCCGCGGGAGCATACGGCCTACAGGTGACGCGGGCATGGGCAAATATGTCTCCGTCTCAAAGCCCTCACACGCTCCCCGCCGCTGATTTCCGACACTTGTCGGTCACTCGGCCGAATGCTAGCGTCCCAGCTTATCGGTCCGTCGACCGAGCGACAGGGGGGTTGGCCATGTTCCGGCGAGCATCGGTGCTGGCGTACGGGGTGGTGTCGTACGCGCTGTTTCTCGGGGTGCTGCTCTACACGATCGGCTTTCTCGCCGGTGTGGGCGTGCCGAAAGGCGTCGACGACGGGCCCGCCGGCCCGGCGTGGCGGGCGGTGCTCGTCGACCTGCTGCTGCTCGGGGTGTTCGCCGTCCAGCACAGCGTGATGGCGCGGCCGTGGTTCAAGCGGTGGTGGACGCGGATCGTCCCGCCGGCCATCGAGCGGAGCACCTACGTCCTGGCGGCCAGCCTCGTCGTGGCGCTGCTGCTGTGGCAGTGGCGTCCGCTGACCGACCAGGTGTGGTCCGTCGAGGCGACGTGGGCGCGGGTGCCGCTCTGGGCGGGATACCTGCTGGGCTGGGGGGTCCTGACGCTCAGCACGTTCCTGATCGGCCACTTCGACCTCTTCGGGCTGCGGCAGGTGCTCGCCCGGGCACGCGACCGCCGCTACGCGGAGCCGGCCTTCCGCGAGCCGCTGCTCTACCGGCTGGTCCGGCACCCGCTGATGGTCGGTTTCCTGATCGCATTCTGGGTTACGCCGGAGATGAGCGCCGGGCGGCTGCTCTTCGCCGCCGCCGCGACGGGCTACATCCTCGTCGCCGTCCGGCTCGAAGAGCACGACCTGCGCCGCCAGCTCGGCGAGCCGTACGAGCGGTACATGGCGCGGGTGCCGCGCTTCGTGCCCCGCCCCACCGCGGTCGCCGGGAGACAGCGCCATGCGCGCCAGGCGAGCTGACGCGGAAGGCTTCGTCGAACACCTCGGCGTCAAAATCCACTACGAGGTGCACGGGTCGGGCGGACCCACGATCCTCCTGCTGCCGACCTGGACGATCGTCCACAAGCGATTCTGGAAGCTCCAGGTGCCATATCTGGCACGGCACTTCCGGGTCGTCACCTACGACGGGCCGGGCAACGGGCAGTCCGACCGCCCGGTCACGTCCGAGGCGTACGACCAGTCGGCGCAGGTCGCCTACGCGCTCGCCGTCCTGGACGCCACCGCCACCGACCGTGCTGTGGTCGTCGGGCTCTCACGGGCCGCCAACTGGGCGCTGGAGCTGGCCGCCGAGCACCCGTCACGGGTACACGGGACGGTCGTCGTCGGCGCGGCGGTGCCGCTCGCACCGCGTGACCCGGTACGTGCCGCGCACATGTCGCTGACCGGGCCGGCACCGGCGATCGAGCCGTCGGGCGTACCGGCGCTCGGCGCCGACCCGGGCGAGCACTGGGCGAAGTACAACCGGGAGTACTGGCTGGAGCGGTACGAGGACTTCCTCTGGTTCTTCTTTGGACAGTGCTTCAGCGAGGCGCACTCCACAAAGGCCATCGAGGACGCGGTCGGCTGGGGTTTGGAGACGAGCGGCGCGGTGCTCGTCGCCGAGTCCGCGGCGGCCGGCCCGAAACGGGCGACCGTCGAGGAGTGGTGCGCGCGGGTAGCCTCGCCGCTGCTCGCCATCCACGGTGACGACGACCATGTGATACCGCTGCGGTGCGGCGAGCGGATCGCCGAGCTGTCCGGCGGCGAGCTTGTGGTGCTGGAGGGCGCCGGCCACATCCCGATGGCCCGCGACCCGGTCCGCGTCAACCTGCTGATCCGCGAGTTCGCCGAGCGGTTTCGCCCACCGGCACCGGCCCGCCGCACCTGGACCCGCTGGGACCGGCGGCGCAAGCGGGTGCTGTACCTGTGCTCGCCGATCGGCCTCGGGCACGCGCGGCGCGACCTTGCGATCGCCCGCGAGCTGCGCGAGCGCCACCCGGACGCGCGGATCGACTGGCTGACCCAGCACCCGGTGACGCGGATGCTCGACGACGCCGGTGAGCACGTACATCCGGCGAGCCGGTGGCTGGCCAACGAGTCCGCGCACATCGAGAGCGAGGCGGGCGAGCACGACCTGCACTGCTTCCAGGCGCTGCGCCGGATGGACGAGATCCTGGTCGCCAACTTCATGGTCTTCCGCGACGTGGTCACGGAGGAGCGGTACGACCTCGTCATCGGCGACGAGGCCTGGGACGTCGACCACTTCCTGCACGAAAACCCCGAGCTGAAACGCTTCGGGTACGCGTGGCTGACCGACTTCGTCGGCTACCTGCCGATGCCCGACGGCGGCGAACGGGAGGCGCTGGTCGCGGCCGACTACAACGCCGAGATGATCGGCCACATCGCCCGCTTCCCGAGGCTGCGCGACCGGGCCGTGTTCGTCGGCGACCCGGACGACATCGTCGCGGACCGCTTCGGCCGCGACCTCCCGCTCATTCGCGAGTGGACAGAGGCGCACTACGACTTCGCCG
Organism: Phytohabitans sp. LJ34; assembly: GCF_052068095.1. Classification (NCBI taxonomy): domain Bacteria; kingdom Bacillati; phylum Actinomycetota; class Actinomycetes; order Micromonosporales; family Micromonosporaceae; genus Phytohabitans; species Phytohabitans sp. LJ34. Next base: position 68,903 of record NZ_JBQHDG010000038.1, read on the forward strand.
GGTACGTCACGGGCTTCGATCCCGAGGAGTACGCCGACCGCGCCGCGCTGCGGGCCGAGCTCGGCTACCGGCCCGGCGAGCGGGTCTGCGTCGTGACCGTCGGCGGCTCCGGCGTCGGCGCCGACCTGCTGCGCTGCGTCGTCGACGCCTTCCCGGAGGCGTCCCGGCTGGTGGCCGGCCTGCGGATGATCGTGGTCACCGGGCCGCGCATCGACCCGGCGTCGCTACCCGCCCGCCCCGGCTTGGAGATCCGCCCGTACGTGCCGGACCTGCACCGGCACCTCGCCGCCTGCGACCTGGCGGTAGTGCAGGGCGGGCTGACGACCTGCATGGAGCTGACCGCCACCGGCCGGCCGTTCATCTACGTGCCGCTGCGCCACCATTTCGAGCAGAACTTCCACGTGGCGCACCGGCTCCGCCGCCACGAAGCGGGCCGCCGGCTCGACTTCGCCGACCTCACGCCCGACTCGCTCGCCGACGCGATCGCCACCGAGATGGGCCGCGAGGTCCGGTATCGCCCGGTCACGACCGGCGGCGCGGCCCGCGCGGCCGCCCTCCTCGCCGACCTTCTTTGATCAGGAGCGGGAGCGGAAGTCGGACAGGGCCTCGGCCACGGAGTGGCGGCCGGCGGCGGCCAGGGCCGGGTTGGTGTACCGGTAGACGCGCACCGCACCAAGGCCGGCCCGCAACGCCCAGCCGCGCCCGCGCCGCCAGGTCGCCTCGTCCACACCCACCACCGCGCGGAAGACGTCGCGGGTTCGCGCGCTCAGCAGCGCCCAGGCGGGCAGCAGGTCGGTGGCCGGGTCGCCGGTGCCGACGAGGCCGAAGTCGATGACCGCGGCGAGCCGGCCCTGCCGCGCGACGAGGTTGGCCGGCAAGAGGTCGCCGTGCAGCCAGACCGGCGGCCCGGTCCACGGTGGCGCGGCGAGCGCGTCCTCCCACACGGCGGTCGCCAGGGCGGCGTCGACGAGGCCCACGGCGGCCAGCCGCTCGATCGACTCGTGGACGTCGACGTCGCCCGGACCGACCGGCACCGCGCGGGGCGAGCGCGGCGCGCCGGCGGTGTCGATCCGTTGCAGCGCCGCGACGAACCGGCCCAGCCGCACCGCCACGTCGCGCAGGTCGAGATCGGGGCGGTCGGCGAGCGTGTCACCGTCGAGCCAGCGGTAGATCAGCCACGGGTACGGGAACTCGCCGTCCGGCACGCCCGCCCCCAGCGGCACCGGGACGTCCAGCGGCAGGCGGGGCGCCAGGCGCGGCATCCACTCCCGTTCCCGGCCCACCATCGGCGCGGCGCGCGGCAGGGCGGGCAGGCGTACCACGAGCTCGTCGCCCAGCCGGTAGATCAGGTTGTCGGTGCCGACCGTGCGGACCTGGCGCACCGGAAGGTCTGCCCACTGTGGAAACTGCTTCGCGACCAGCCGGCTGACCAGCGGCGGTCCGATGTCGATCATGCCGCCGTGCCCGTCCTGCGCACGGCGGTCCCGGCCGGCAGGTCAGCGTCGACGAGGTCGCGGTCCGGCATCCCGTGCCGGACCAACGCCAGCCGGCTCACCCCTGCGGTCACGGCGGAAGGGTACCGAGCGGACCTACAGCTCGAACGGGCTGCCCACCGCCTTCGGCCCAAGCCCGCCGCAGGCCGGCCGAAAGCGCGCCGCCGGCCCACCGCAAGCGGGGCCGCAGGCCGCCGAGCCGCCGCGGATGGATGTGATCTGCGACACTGCCCCGACATAGACGCGTTCAGCCGCTTCGAGCAGGCGGGCCTGTCCCTGCTGGTCTTCCGCCAAGCTGGCCGGCCGCCTACCTGGGGCGTAGCGCCTCGATCGCGAGGGCCGCCGCCGCCGCGATCAGCGCGTCGTCGTACTCGGCGTCCCGCTCGCCGCGGGTCGACATGATCGCCAGCACGATCGGGGCGCCGCCGGGCGGCCAGAGCACGGCGATGTCGTTGCGCGTGCCGTACCCGCCGCCGCCCGTCTTGTCGCCGACCTCCCAGCCCGCCGGTGCGGCGGCCCGGATGAGCTTGTCTCCGGTGGTGTTGCCGCGCAGCCAGCCCACCAGCACGTCACGGTCTTCGGCGCCGAGCGCGTCGCCGACCGCGTAGGCCCGCAGGTCGGTGGCGAACGCCCGGGGCGTGCTCGTATCCCGCACGTCGCCCGGCTTGGCCTCGTTGAGTGCGGTCTCGGTCCGCTCCGGGTCGCTGACGCGGTCGCCGAGACCGCGCAGCGCCCGCTCGAAGCCGGCCGGGCCGCCGAGCCGCTCCAGCAGCAGGTTTCCGGCGGTGTTGTCGCTGTATCGGACCGCGGCGTCGGCGATCGCCCGCAGCGTCATGCCCGTGCCCACGTGCTTTTCGGTCACCGGCGAGTGGCTCACCAGGTCGGCCTGCGCGTAGCGCACGACCTTGTCGAGCTCGGCGCTGCTGGTGTCGGCGAGCACGGCGGCCGCGGCGAGCGCCTTGAACGTGGAGGCGTACGCGAAACGCTCGTCCGCCCGGTGTTCGACGGTGCGGCCGGAACCGGTGTCGACGCCGAAGACGCCCAGCCGCGCCTGGAAGCGCGCTTCCAATGGTTCGAAGGCGGGTTTTTCCACTGGCGTCGAGGCCGGGGGTGTGGACGGCGGCCGGGGCGCCGGGGTCGGCTCCGGCTCCGGCTCCGCGGAACAGGCGGCGAGGGTCAGGGCGGCGACCACCGCCAGGAAGGCTCGGGCCGGCATCAGATGACGCTCGGAAACACGACTCGCTCAAGGACTGCGTCCGGAGTGCGCCACTGCTCGGGATCGTCGTAGTTGCCCGCCGCGATGGCCACGACGAGGCCCAGGGCGGGCACGACGGTCAGGCGCTGCCCACCATTGCCCATCGCGCCGACCCACGGGTGACCGGCGCCCGCGCCGCTGTACCACTGGTAGCAGTACATCCCGCCCCACTCGACCGGCAGGCGCGGCTCCAGCATCGCCCGCAGCCAGGCGGCTGGCACGACCTGCCGGCCGCCCCACTCGCCGCCGGCCCGCACCATCTCGCCGACGCGGGCCAGGTCGGGGGTGGCCAACCGCAGCCCGGACGCGGCCGAGGGCACACCGTCCGACCCGGCCATCCACTCGAACGACTCGATACCCAGCGGCGCGAAGAGCCGCTCGCCGGCGAACTCCGACAGCGTGCGGCCGGTGCCCCGCGCGATCAGCCCGCCGAGCAGCGCGCTGGCACCGCCGCTGTACGAGTAGCGCGTGCCGGGTGGCTCGACGATCGGCCGCTCGAGCACGAACCTGTAGCGGTCCGGCGCCAGCTCCATGGCGATCTCGGCATTGGCCGGGCTGTTGTACGGGATCTCCTCTTTCCACTCCATGCCGAGTGACATGGTCAGCGCGTGCTCGACCGTGAGCCGTGCCCGCTCTGGGTCGGCGGCCAGATCGGGGTACTCCGGAAAGCCGGCCAGCAGCGGCGCCGACGGCTCGGGGACGAGGCCGTCACCGAGCGCGATGCCATAGACCAGGGCGGTGATGCTCTTGGTGACCGAGCGCACGTCGTGCAGGGTGTGCGGCCCGAAGTCGACGGCACCGAGCGGCCTATTCCAGCTGTAGTCGTCGCCACTGCCGTAGTGCTCCAGCACCATCTGTCCACTATGGATCACCACGACGGCGTGCAAACCCTCGACCAGCCCGGCCGCGATCGTCTCGTCAAGTCGCTCGCGCATAGACACCCGAACAGCTTAGGCCGGGACGGCGCCGCTAGGCGGCCAGCGCCTCCTCGACGGCGCCCGCGCCGGCGACCTGGTACACGGCGGTGACAGCCGCGCGCGGCACCGGCGCGTACACGTGCGGGAAGACGCCGTCGGCCGACTCCTCCCACCGCACGCTCTCCCCCAGCGCATCCGCGTCGATGGCGGCGACCACCAGCTCCGGCTCGTCCGGAAACACCCGCAGGGCGGTGGGACCTACCTGCTCGCGCGAGGAGCAGTGGATGAACCCGGACGCGTGGTCGAACGGCGACCCGTCGAAGCGCCCGGCCGCCTCGAACTCGGCCCACTCGGCGGGCAGCAGGATCTTGTAGATCAGCACCAAGCCACCCTAGACCCGCCTCAACTGCCACGTCGGGCGGACCGGGCAGCGCCCACCGGCCACAGGGAGGTGTGACCGATGGGCGCCGCTGGCTGTCGCTATTGAACGTTGATGCGGACCGAGTCGAAGGCGGGGATCTGGTTGGCGCGCTGCATCATCGGGATGCGGTGTGAGGCGTCGCCGGCCCAGGA
>NZ_JBQHDG010000039.1:0-61526 GCF_052068095.1 Phytohabitans sp. LJ34
GTTGCCGTTCTGGAAGCCGTCGTGCAGCTGGAGGTCGTTGCCCTCGGAGCACTCGTCCGGACCGAAGTCCAGCGGCGCCGGGGGAGCGGTGGTGGACGGCGCGCCAGTCGCGGGCTGGTTGGGCTGGCCCGACGAGTTCGGGCTCGCGGGCGGGCTCGCCGGCGTCGTGGTGCACGCCTGGCCGTCACCCCAGTAGTTGCGGACCGTGCGGCCGTTCTGCCGGGTCTCGGTGACGTTCTGCTGGCCGGCCGGCGCGGTGCCGTCCGGAGCGGGGCGACACTGGGTCGCCGGGGGACGCCCGCCTCGGTTGCGCCGTTCGCCCGCGTTGGAGATCTGCGTCACGGTGATGATGCCGCCGAACACCACAAGCGTCGCAAGCACGGCAATGATGCGCTTGTTTCGCCCGCTGGTCGATCTGCGCCGTTGTGCCGACCTGTACATGTGGGGATCCTTCTCCTTCTCCTTGAGGGCGGCGCGGTGGGCAGGCGTCGTCCCGTGAGGGGTTTCCTCTAGCACGTTCGTCCGGTTGCGGGTGCCGAATACACGTCCGAACTTCCATACGCAACGAGTTCGCACCACGTCTATCCGCGTAACTAACCTAAAAGTGGCCGTCGATTAGTGTCAAGCGACGAAGAAGGAATTAAGGTTGCCCGCCATTCCTTAAAGGAGATTTATGGAAGGCGCCTGAACGCGACCGTATCCCCCGTTCGGATGATGTCGGGGGTTCAACGATCTTGAAACCTTTTCGAAGTCGCAGGTCACGGCCATGAGCTGCGGCAAACCCCGCCCGTCGTCAGGTGCTGACGGAGCGTGGTCGGGCGGCTCGTCAAAAACGTGCGAAGGAACGGATCGGCATGCGCGGACCAAATCGCGGCGCCGCAATTCCTGCGCTTTCCAAGAGTACGCACACTCGGCCCCGATGTCCCGTGAACGGCGCGAGTAGATCCAACATTCGGGCGTCGTCCGCCCGCGCTTCTCCGGCCAGCGCCCAGGCCACCATGTTGGGAATGTGGTAATCGCCGACACTAACCGCGTCCGGGTCGCCGTACACCGTGCGGACGACCTCGGCCGCCGTCCACGGGCCGATACCCACGATCGCGGTCATCCGCTTGGTCGCCTCGGCGCTGTCGGCGCACCGCTCCAGCCGGGCGGCCTCGGCGGCGGCCCGGCGCAGCGTGTCGGCGCGCCGCTGCTCGACACCGAACGGGTGGAACACCCAGTACGGCGCGGCGGCGATGGCCTCGGCCTCCGGCGGCAGAAACAGCCGCTCGACCGGACCGGGCGCCGGCTCGCCGAAATGGCGGACCGTCGCCGCGTACGCCCGGTAGGCCTCCTTGCCGGTGACCTTCTGCTCGAGGATCGCCCGCATCAATCGGGGAAAGAGTCGCCCGGTGGCCGGCAGCCGGACGCCGCGGTGGACGCGGGCGAGCTCGGCGACGACCCGGTGGGCGGCCGCGAGCTGGGAGAACCCGGTGAGGTCGTCATGCAGGCCGGCGATCGCGGGCGCCCGGTCGAGCAGCCACTCCGCGCCCGGGCCGTGGCTGGTCGCGACCACACTCTCGCCGTCGCGGTGCAGAGCAAGGGATCCGGGGCCGTCGGGCGTGCGGCTCGCATACCAGAACGCGCCGTCGACGAAGCGGGCGCACGGGTCGTGCCGGCCCATCGCCAGCATCCCCACCGAGCCGGCGAGGTGGTACCCCTCCGGCGGAGTCAAGACCCGATGCACGGTCACACTCTAGGCCCGGGTACACCCGGCCGGTTAGGCTGGCGAAGACGGCGAGCGCCGGGACACGGACGGGGTGTCCCGGCGCTGCCCTTTCCGGCTTCGCTGCGCAGGCCCGGTGGTCGTACCCTGACCACTCCCTTCGCGCTGGGTTTTCCGGGCCCTTCCCTTGGTGGCGCCAGTTTGGGGGAACTGATCGCCTCCGCCCGCTGGCTGGTTGCGCGACCTGCGTGGATGTCGTGGGCTCTCCGACACGACATCCACGGGCCGAGGGCGGGTTGCGCTGCGCTTCCGGAAAGCTTTTCTCTTACTTGCCCCAGGCGGATTACCTGCCTGAGCGGAACAGTCGGAACGTTGTCGCACCACCGGCTACGAGCGCCGCGAGCAGGACCACCCAGATGACCGTCGGCGAGACACCACCGATCTGGGCACGCGCGTCGGCGCCGCTCAGGATGCCGGTGTTGGCGGCCGCCTTGCCGTTCGCCGCCGGCGGGTCGGGCGGCAGGGGCAGCTCCGAGTACTTCACCAGACCGGTGCTCTCCAGCAGGGTCAGGTGGGTGAGCACGAAGCCGTTGGCGTCCGCGGCGAGCTTGCGCACCACGTCGTTACGGGTGCCGGAGCGGACGCCGCCGATGACCGGGAAGATCTTGCCATGCGCGGCACGCAGCCGGTCGACGAAGACCTGGTCGAAGTCGGCGCCGGCTTTCGCTTCCTCCATCTCGGCCAGCCACTTCTGCTGGTCCGCGTTGGGCTCGTCGGGAAGCCGGTAGTTGAGCTTGTTGGCCGCGTCCACCACCAGCTTGTCGAGCTGGGAGTGCTGCTTGGCGATCTCAGCACCCACCTGGCGAACGCGAACCCGGCCACCCTTTTCGGCGGCCATGTTGCCGGCGGGCATCTCCCAGAGACCGGCGAGCCGCACGCCATTCAACAGGTTCTTGTCGGCGGCGGTGAGGGGCGTGTCCGGGGCGGCCTGGGCAGACACCATCGGCAGGGCGAAAGTGCCGAGCGTGCCGATGACCAGGCCGGCGAGGACGGCTGCCGCCCGGCGCGAGCCGCGCGATCCGGGTGCCGCAAGTCGTCCCGAGTACATCGTTCGAACCTCCCACGTAGAAGCTGGGAGAAACGCTATGGCGAACACAAGGAATCGTCAATCTGGGATAGCTGGAAATAGGGATTTCTTACGTGACATTTAAAGCGAACTTATGCCGTCTCCGCTCATCGCGGCGGCATCGTACTTTCGGGTGATGGCGGCGGTTCAATGCGCGGCCCTAAGTAATCAGATGGTGCCAGATCGTGAGCACCTTTTGATATTCACTATGGTCGTACCATACTGGCTGGCTGCACCGGGTGCGAAGCCTTGACGAGGGAGGTTCGCCGACGTGCCGACCGCGGATCAGCAAGTGCATCTCGTGACAGCGGCTGTGGGGTTCACGTCGTACGGGCTGCTGTGGCTCACGGCCGTGTGGGGCATCGTGCTGCGCGGCGGCCGGGCCCGGCGCCCCGCGGTGTACGGCGTGCACATGGTCGCCGGCCTCACCGCGCTCATCCTCGGCGCGGTGCACGGCGCCGCCCAGCTCGCCGCGCCCAGCGGGCCGGTGCGGGTGGTCGACCTGTTCGTGCCGTTCCTCAACCCCGCCGACCGGCTCGGCCTCGGAGCCGGCGTGCTCGGGCTGGAGCTCGCCGTCGCGGCGACCCTCGCGGTGCTGGCGCAGCGGCGGCTCGGCGCGGGCCGGTGGCAGGCGGTGCACACCGTCACCTATGCGGCGTTCACGCTGGTCGTGGCCCACATCCTGATCTCCGGCCCGGACACGGCGACGACGGCGGTGTGGGGCGCGGTGGTCGTGACGTGGCTGTTCACGCTGCTGCTCCGGCTGAGCACGATGCCGATGGTCGCCCGGCTGCGGTTCCGGCGCGGCGACCCGGAGGAGGCCTACCGGCCACCCGTGCGCTCGGAGCGCCGGGGTGGTCCCCGGCCGGCCGGCGGCGGTGGCGCCGGCGCCGCGATAGCCGTGGACGCCGGCCGCTGCGTGCGGTTCGGCTTTTGCGAGCGTGAGGCACCGGACCTGTTCCGGCTCCGCGACGACGGGCGGCTCGCGTTTCGCGCGGCGGTCCCGCCGGGCCAGGTCCAGGTGGCGCTCCGCGCGGCGGAAGCCTGCCCGGCCAGGGCCATCGCGCTCAGCCGCGCCGCGCCCAGCTCCTACGACCGCTGGGGCACCGAGGCGCCGGCCCGGCGTCGCCCGCCGGCCGTCGACGTCGCTTACGAGTCTTCGGTCGAGCTCTCCTACGACGACGACGCTCCCGAGCAGTACGAGCGGGACTACGACGACTACCGGGGTCCCTACGATCGCGGCTACTACGACGACCGGCGCTGATACCCGCAACACCCGCACGAACGCCGGCGGCCGGCCACGCCTCTAGGGCTGTGACCGGCCGCCGGGTTCGTGCGGGTTGGGTACGTCAGTAGCTGTAGCCTCCGGAGTCGCCGCCTTCCTTGTCGTCGGCCGCGTCGTCCGCCGGCGGCTCGGCCGGCTTCGGGGGAACGCTCGGCAGGCAGCTCACGTTGCGCTTGCCGTCGGGCGCGACCACGAACCAGGTGCTGCCGACGCCCTGGCCCTTCCACTGGCCCGGCTTCTTGTCGCCGATGTACCGGTAGAGGGCCCAGCCATCCAGCGTCAGCTGCTTGGTGCCGTCCTCGCGGGTGATCACGCCGACCTTGTCTTCGTCGATGCCGGCGAGCTCGGGCTTGCCGTCCTCGGTGTACACCGGCGGCCAGACCTTCTCGCACTTGTCGCGGCAGTTGCTGGCCGGCGGGTTGGCGGTGTCCTTGTCGAAGCGGTACAGGATCCAGCCATCCTGGTCGACCACCGCCTGACCCATCCGGGGGAGACTCTTCCCGGTGAGCTTCGTGGTGATCGGAACGTCCTTCTTGGGCGCATCGCCCGTGTTTTCCTCGGCGGCCTCTTCGCTGGCGTCGGGCGCGGGCGTGGGAGTCTCGTCCGCCGCCGCAGCCGCTTCGTTGGCCACCGAGACCTGGTCGTCACCCTGGTTGTAACCAGCCGGGGCACAACCTTGCAGGGCGAGTGCGACCCCTGCCAGAGCGCCTGCCAAGAGAGCGGTTCGCTTTCCCGGTATCACTTGCCCTCCCTGTACATGTCCACTTGGGCCTTGTCGCCGGTTAGTACGGAGGGGGACGGCGAAAAGATGAACTATCGACCGTAAACAATTTCACAGGCTGACCTTGAACCAGGGCTGGTCCCCGTGCGTGTGCACGTATGCAAGCGTTGTGTACCCAACAGATCTTTAAGAGAAGTTAAAGGGGGTGCCGCCATTTCGGCGGGCACCCCCTTGCAGTTCTTATCTCTTACTTAAACCGGTACTTCGACGAGTGACTCGACCACGCCGTCCTTGGTAACCTGCTGTACTTGGATGCGGTCGATTTCATTACGCGGAGTGGAGGTGCTGGTTTGCAGGAGTAGCGGCTGAGGCTCCTCCTTGGTGCCGTAGCCAGGCGGCGGCACCGTCCAGGTGTTGAGCACCTCCTTGGAGCCGTCTTCGCGCAGCACCGTCAGCCGGCACTGGCGCGGCCCGGTCAGCTTGGTCAGCTGAAACGAGACCTGGGTGCCGTAGGGCTTGGTCTCCAGCACGAGCGTGGCCTCCACGCCGGTCTGCACATCGGTGCCGGAGAAGCGCTCGCCGTCTTCACCGAGCTCGGGGCCGCCGATGCCGGGACCGCTCGGATTGCCCGAACCAGCCGGCGGCGTGAGCGGCGCGCTGGTGCTGCCCCCCGCGACGACGTCGGACGGGGTGCCACCGTCACCGAAGATGCGACCGCCGGCGACAAGCGAGACGCCGGTGGTGGTCGCCAACACCACGACCGCCGCCGCGGCGGCCAGCAACTGGCGGCTGCGGACCTTGCGGCGGTGCGCGCCGACCTCGACGATCATGCGGTCGAGCAGGCGGCCGTCGGACCGCGACTGCTCCGCGGTGATCAGGCTCTCGCCGTCTACCTCGGACAGTAGGTTGACCACGGGCAGCATGGACTCGAGCTCGCCCGCGCAGGCCCAGCAGCCGGCGAGGTGCTCCTCGAACCGCTCCGACTCCTGCGGGTCGAGCACGCCCAGCGCGTACGCGGCGACATCCCAGTGGGCTGCCCGGCTCATCCGGTCACTCCCCGCTGCTGTAGCGCGCTCCGCAATGCACGGAGCGCATAGTAGACCCGTGACTTGGCCGTCCCCAACGGCAGGCCCAGTGTCTCGGCGGCCTCCGGCACCGTCTTCCCCCGAAAGTACGTCTCCAGGATGATCTCCCGGTGTGGCTGGCTCAGCGTACGCAGTGCATCGGTCACCGTCATCAGCCGGAGGACCCGCTCCGTCTCGTCCGGTTCGGAGAAGTTTTCCAGGTCTCGCCCGTACGTCTCCGGCGGCCGCGCGTTTTCGCTGCGGTGGTCGTCGATCGCGATCCGGCGGGCCACCGTGACCAGCCAGGGCCGCAGCGACGACTGGCCCTGAGCGCCCAGGCGGTGTGCGTTGCGCCAGGCGCGCAGCAGCGTCTCCTGCACGATGTCTTCGGCACGCTGGCGGTCGCCGCCGGTGAGTCGCAGCACGAACATCAGGAGTGGGCCGGCGTGCTCTTCGTACAGCTCCCGAACCAGAGCGTCGTCGTGGTTGGGGGTCGAGGACCCGGCTTGGTGGCGCCCGGGGGCGGGTCGTGGCGTCACGCGCTCATCATGGCGTGCGGCCGACCCCCCGTCGATAGCCTGCCACCGATTCGCTGACCGCTGGGGCGGCACCGCGGCCGCACGGTCTCGCCCGCGGCTGCCGCGCCACTCCGCGGCTACCGCGTACATAGGCTGTCCAGCGGCGTCTGCATCCCGACCTCCATACGTCGCAGGGCCCGAGACCCCCGGACCATGCTGGAGTACGGGTCAGGCGCGCGTTCGGATCAATGTCGCCAAAAACTTGCCGGCGGTGGTGTCGAGGGCCGCGCTGACTCGTCGTCGATGACCTTGGCACCGTGCGTGAAGCGGTCGAGCTCGCCGTCGAACACCACCCGCCCCGGAAACCAGTCGCCGGCCACCCGCCGCGACAGCGCCGGGATCGGCGGCTCGGCGTGCCCCGCGACGACGACGAGGTTGCCGTACCGCCGGCCGCGCAGCACGGTCGAGTCGGCCATCAGGCACGCGTGCGGCAGTGCCGCCCGGACGGTCGCCACCTGGCCTTTCGCGTACGCGAGCGGCGGCCCGTCCGCGACGTTGACGAGGTAGGTGCCCTCGGGCGCGAGCACCCGCGCCACATGCCGGGCGAACTCCACCGACGCCAGGTGGGCGGGCGTGCGCGCCCCGGCGAAGACGTCGCTGACCACAAGGTCGTACGACGCGTCGCGGCTCGACTCCAGCGCGGCGCGCGCGTCGGCCACCCGCACCCGCAGCTGCGGGTCGCGCGGCCAGGGCAGCTCGCGCCGCACGAACTCCACCAGCGCGCCGTCCACCTCCACCACCCGCTGCGCCGACCCCGGGCGGGTGGCGGCCACGTACCGGGGAAGGCTGAGCCCGCCGCCGCCCAGGTGCAGCGCGCGCAGCGGCCGCCTGGGCGGTGCCGCCAGGTCGACCGCGATCGCCATCCGCCGCATGTACTCGAAGTCGAGGTAGGTGGGGTCGTCCAGGTCGACGTACGACTGGGGGGCGCCCTCGAGCACCAGCGTGAACGCGCGGGCCCGATCCGGGTCGGGCACCAGCTCGGCCTGCCCGGAGTCGACGCGCGCGGACACCCGATCCGCCGCCCGCCTACCGCCCGCCATCAGAGCAGTATGCATGGGCCCCGCGGGCCAGATCGCTCGCTAGCTGAGGCGGGCGGTCGCGAGGGTGAGGGCGCGGTGGAGGAGGCGGGCGTCGCCGAGGAGGCCGCGCAGGCGGCGTTCCAGGCCGGCGATCGGGATGAGGTTTTGCGGCGCCCGCGGGTCCTTGTACGACGTCGACGCGAACCGGGGGAGCGTCACCAGCGACAGGTCGGCCAGCTCGATTGCCTGCTCGACGGTCAGGTCGGGTGAGCACTCCACTCGCACGATGCCCGACCAGGGCGCGCCGCTGGAGCCGGGCAGCCGCAGGTACCACGACCAGCAGCCGCCGAACGCCTTGGTGATGTTGAACACCGGCGACCGCTGCCCCGCGCGGAGCGCTGTCACGATCAGGGTGAGCTGCTGCGAGAGGTATTTGCCCTCTTGCTTCTTCACGTAGCCGAGCGTGCGGGGCAGGTCTCGACGCTGCCGCAGCGGCCCGTCCACGACGAGCAGATCACCGTCGGTGCGGGCGACACTGGAGAGCTCCATCTCCAGGGCGGTCAGCGGGGGTTGGATCGCGACCGGCAGCTTGCTCATCTCGCCGGTGCCGCTCACCCGGTGGACCCGGTAGTGGATCTGTCCGGCCACCACGTCGTCGGCCGACGGGCTGGCCGTGAACAGCCCACGCGCCACCCGGGAGCTGGCCAGCTCGGCGGCGCCGCCGCGCAGGTCGCAGCGGACCACCCCGGCGGCGTAGGAAGCCGCCAGGCCCGGGAACGAGCCGCCGTCCTCCTCCTCGGTCCAGAGCCCGGCGTCGATCCGCCGCACGCCGTCGACGAGCAGCACGACCTCCGGGGCGGAAACGCCGTCGGGGGCTTCCAACGGCCGCCAGTCCGCGTCGGCCAACTCGACTCCTGTGTCCACCTGAGCGGTGCTCGGTGTCGCGGGGCCGTCGCCGCCCTCGAAGGAGGCACCGTAGGCGGGATCCCACGAGTCGACGAAGAGACGCGCCCTCACAGGCCGACCCGCTCCACGTGTGCCGTGCGGGCGTCCTTGCGCACCTCGAACCGCACCGGCACCCGCTCGGCCAGCGAAGGCACGTGCGTCACCACGCCGACCATCCGGTCGCCGCGGGCGGCCAGGCCTTCGAGCGTGGCGGCGACGGTGTCGAGCGTGGCGGCGTCGAGCGTGCCGAAGCCTTCGTCGAGCACGATCGACTCCAGGCTCGCCGACGTGGTGGAGAGGCCGGCGAGCTGCTCGGAGAGGGCCAGCGCGAGGGCGAGCGAGGCCTGGAACGTCTCGCCGCCGGACAGCGTGCGCACGCCCCGCCGCAGCCCCGCGTCGTGGTGGTCGACCACGTAGAACTCGCCCTTGTCGTGCACCAGCTCGTACTGCCCGGCGGACAGCTCGCGCAGGATCCGCGAGGCGCCGTCGACGAGGAGGTCGAGCGCCTCCTCCAGCAGCCACCGCTCGAAGTTGTTGGCCCGCAGGTGGCCGGCGAGCGTCTTGGCGACGTTGCCCTCGCGCTCGTGGGTGCCCCGCTGCTCGCGGAGCCGGTCGGCCTGCTCGCGGCGCTCGACGACGCGCTGGTGGGCGGCCTCGGCGCGGGCCACCGCCACGGCCACCGCCCGACTGGCGCCGGCACCGTCGAGCCCGGTCTCCGGGACGGCCAGGTCGGCAGAGGCGAACAGCGCCGCCAGCCGCAGCTGGATCTCGGTGACCGCCGCTCGCGCGGCCTCCAGCCGGGCGACCGCCTCGGTGCGCTGGCCGGCCCGCTCGGACGCCTGCGCCCGCGCCCACCCGGCGAGTGTCGCCCAGGCGGCGACAAGGTCTTCGCGGTCGGCGGCCGGCGGGCTCAGCCGCCCGACCGCGTCGCGCGCCTTGTCGAACCGTCGCCACGCCGCCTTCAGCCGGTCGTCGGCCGAGTCGGCGCCGGCCTGCGCCCGCCGCTGGGCCTCGCGCGCGGCCCGGACGGCGCCGGCGGCGTCGTCGAGCCGGCCTTGCAGCGCCGCGCGCGCCTCCAGCTCGCGGCCGAGCGCGGCCGGGCCGGGGGAGTCGGCGAGCCGCCCGGCGAGCTCGGCCAGGCGGGCGGTGAGCTGGTCGTGCTGCGCCCGAGCCCGCTCCAGCACGCGGTCGAGCTCGCGCAGCGCCTTGTCGCGCTCGGCGACGAGCTTCGTGGCCTGGTCGGCCTCCTTGCGGGCGGCCTTGCCGGCCGCTTCCGCGGCGGCGACGGCCGACTCCGCCACATCGGGCACCGCGGTTACCTCCTGCGCGCACACCGGGCAGGGCTCACCCGCCACAAGGTGTACCCGCAGCGCGGCGGCCCGGTCGGCGGTCTGCGCGTCCTGGTAGGCCTTGCGCGCGTCTTCCAGCCTGCCGGCCGCGAGCGCGGCGTCGGCGTTGGCCTTGTCGAGTGCCTTGGCCGCGGTGGCGTGCTCCTTGTTGGCCGCCTTTACCGCGTCGGCGAGCGACCGCACCTGGCCGGTGAGCTTGTCGTGCTCGGCATGCGCCTCGAGCAGCAGCCGGAGGGCGGCGACGTCGGGCGCGCCGGCGAGCTGCCCGCGCACCTTCTCCTCGCGCTCTTCCGCGACCGCGACGGCGGCGGACGCCTCGGCGGCGGTCGCGCGGGCGGTGGCGACAGCCTCGGCGACCGCGGCGTGGTCGTCCGGCGGGCGGATCGCCGTGAGCGCGTCGATCTCGCCGCCCAGCGCCTTCAACGCGGCCGCGGCCTCCTCCGCACCCCGCTCGGCGTCCCGCAGGGCGGGCACGTCGGCCTCGACCGCCGTAGCCAGCTCGCGCATCGCGGTGACCCGTGCGGCGGCCGCCTCCAGCGACTCGTCGTCGGCGTCGGAGAGGTCGTCGAGCAGTTGGTCGACGGCGGCGAGCTGGGCGTCCGCCTGCATCGCGCGGGCCGACGCCTTCTTCTGGATCGCCTCGTAGACGTGCAGGCCGAGCAGGTTGACCAGGATCTCCTGGCGGGCGGCCGGCTTGGCGTGCAGGAAGTCGGCGAACTGGCCCTGCGGCAGCACCACGCAGCTGGTGAACTGCTCGTACGGCAGGCCGATCGCCTCCAGCACCGCCTCGTCCATCTCGCCCGGCGTGCCGGCCAGCACCTCGCCCAGGTCGTCCGGGGTGAGCCCGGCGTCGAGCTTGGCCGGGTCGAAGCCGCGCGGCATCAGCTGGAGCCCGGCACCGCCGGTGGAGACCCGGCCCTTGCCGTCGCGGCGCACCACGCGGGTCGCGACGTATCGCGCGCCGGCGGACTCGAAGACCAGCCGCACCCGCGCCTCGGTGGCCGAGGGTGCGAGCGCGTTGACGATGCCCCGGCTGCTCGCCCAGCGCGGCACCTGCCCGTACAGGGCGAAGCAGATCGCGTCGAGCACAGTGGACTTGCCGGAGCCGGTAGGCCCGACGAGCGCGAAGAAGTCGGCGTCGGTGAAGTCGACGGTGGTCTCCTCGCGGAACACCGTGAACCCGGCCATGTCCAGCCGCAACGGCCTCATGAGTGCCCCGACACCTCCTCGTACAGCGCGTCGAACAGCTCCTGGACATCCTCGTCGGCGTGGCCGCGGCTCTCCAGGTAGTCGGAGAACAGGTCGCGCGGGGAACGGCCGGCGCGCTGCGCCGCGCGGGCGGAGGCGCCCGTGTCGGGCAGCATCTCGGGATCGATCCGCACCTCGAGCGCCTTGGGCAGGAGCGCCTGCACCTCCTCGCGCAGGCCGGCCCGGGGCGACTCCCGCACGTACACCCGGAGCCAGCCGGGCTGGTCACCGTCCATCATGGACAGCTCGGCGAGCGTGCCGCGGACGGTGCGCAGCGGCACCGCGGCGGTGATCGGCACGTCGCGCACCTTCGCCGTGCTCTCCGCGGTGACCTCGACGACCGCGACCGACGGCGTGTTTTCCCCCTCGCCGAAGTCGATGGCGAGCGGGCTGCCGCAGTAGCGCACCGGGGCCGGACCGGGCACCTGCTGGGCCCGGTGCAGGTGGCCGAGCGCGACGTAGTGCGCGCTGCCCGGGAAGACGGTGGCGGGCACGGCGTATCCCATCACGGAGTGCGCCTCCCGCTCGCCGCCGCCCATCGTGGCGCCCACGACGGTGAGGTGGGCGGTGACGAGGTTGACGGCGCCCGGCCCGAAACCCTTGCACAGCACGCCCAGCAACCGTCCGATGTGGTCGGCGTAGGTCTGGGTGGCCTCGGCGGCGGTCAGCTCGTACATCTCCGCGGCGCGCACGGCGTATCGCTGGGAGAGGAACGGCAGCGCGACGAGCCGCCACCGCTCGCCGCCGGCGGTCTCGCCCTCCAGCACGTGCTCGGCGGCCGACTCGCGCACGGTGCCGCGCAGCTGCACGCCGGCCGCGTCGGCCCACGGGCGGAGCGCGTCGAGCGCGGCGCCGTTGTCGTGGTTACCGCCGATGGCCACCACCTGCGCGCCGGTGCCGCGCAGGGCGGAGAGCGCCCGGGTGACCAGGCGGGTGGCCTCGGGCGTTGGCGCGGCCGTGTCGTACATGTCGCCGGCGACGATCACCAGGTCGGGGCGCTCGGCGCGGGCGACCTCCACCACCTGGGCGAGCACCGCGATGTGCTCCTCGGTGCGCGACTGTCCCTTGAGGACCTTACCGACGTGCCAGTCGGACGTGTGCAGGATCTTCATCAGAACGGGATTTCGTCTTCGGTCCGGCCGCCGACGACGGCGAACGGGTCGGCGGACTGGACGATCGAGCGGAGCGTTGCCGAGGGCGCCTGCCCCGCCTCGGACGGGCGGGTGGCCCAGGCCGGGAAGGGAAACTCGACGCACAGCGGCACCGGGATGTCGGGCTGGCTGACGAACATCGTGCCCGGCTTGGCCAGCAGCACGCGCTGGCGCTGGGCGGGCGGCAGGAAACCGTACTCCGGGCGGGACGCCTCGGCCGGGTCGAGCCGGCCGACCACGCGGATCGCCGAGTTGGTGACGATGCGCCGCTCGACCTCGCTGGCGGTCTGCTGCGCGCCGATCAGAATCACGCCGAGTGAGCGGCCCCGCTCGGCGATGTCGAGCAGCACCTCCTTGATCGGCGACGACCCCTCGCGCGGCGCGTACTTGTTGAGCTCGTCGAGCACCACGAAGAGCAGCGGCTTGGCCGAGCCCGCCTTCTCCTTGCGCTCGAACTCGGTCTTGAGCGTCACGCCGACCACGAACCGCTGCGCGCGGTCGGGCAGGTTGTGCAGGTCGACGACGGTGACCTGGGCGCTCTCGGCCGTGTTGATCGCGTGTGGCCGCCGGGCGGCGAGGTCGCCCCGGATGAGCCGGGCCAGGTCCTTCTTGCTGGCGATCAGCCGCCGGGCGAACGCGTTGACCGTGCCGGTGTTGATCGCGCTGCCGGCCCAGGTGCCGCGCGTCTCCTCGTCGGTGAGCCGGGCGACCACGAAGTCGACGAGGTCGGGGTAGGACCCCAGGCGGGTGCCGTCGATGCTCACCCCGCCGTCGGCCGGCTGTGCGTAGCGGGCCAGGTGGGCGGTGACCGCGTGGACCACCATCGTGTACTGCTGGCGCTCGTCGTCGGCGTCCGCGAACACGTACGGCAGGAGGCGGGCCTCGCAGAACTCGGCGAGCGTCCAGTAGAAGCTGTCGACGCCGGCGAGGCGGCTGCTCACGTCGGGCGTGCCGGAGGAGTCCTTGGCCCTCGGCGGCGCGTACACCCGGACGTCGGGGAACGGCGTGGCGGGCAGGCCGAGCTCCGCGTAGCGCGCGGTGGTGGCGTCGTCGAGCCGGGAGTTGGGGTGGTCGAGGAAGAGTAGATCTTCGCCCTTGACGTTGAAGATCAGCGCCTTCGCGTTGATCGCGTCGCCGCCGAGCACGCCGGAGCGGAACACCGAGTACAGCAAAAAGGTGGCGAAGCTGGTCTTGGTGGCCACGCCGGAGATGCCGGAGATGGAGACGTGCGCGCCGCGGCTGCCGTCGAGGAAGTCGGCGTTGAGAAACGCGGGCAGCCCGTCGCGGCCGGTGCCCATCGGCACCCGCTTTTCCATCCGGTCGAAGTGGAGCGCGGCGGCGCGGAGGTCGCCGGTGGCTCGGCGGACGAGCGCGCCGGGGGACGGCGGCACGTACAGCTCGGGGTCGACCCGGGTGGTGGTGATCTCGGCGGCCTCCTGCACCAGCGCGGGGAGCGTGCCGTCGGCGATGGCGAACACGTCGGAGTCGAACTGGGCGCCCTCGTGCCGCGCCCGCACCTGGGTCACGACGCCCGCGATCGTGACCGGCTCGCGGTCGGGCAGCT
Source organism: Phytohabitans sp. LJ34 (assembly GCF_052068095.1). Classification (NCBI taxonomy): domain Bacteria; kingdom Bacillati; phylum Actinomycetota; class Actinomycetes; order Micromonosporales; family Micromonosporaceae; genus Phytohabitans; species Phytohabitans sp. LJ34. The sequence goes on from NZ_JBQHDG010000039.1 coordinate 13,756, forward strand.
CGCGCGTGGTCACCACCACGTCGTCGAGTTGGAGGTAGCTGCCGGGCGCCACGGCCGTCCAGAACTGGAGTGGTGTGGCGTCGGCCGTGCCGAGGACCCGCCCCACCGCCTCACCGGTCTCATCTGCCACGGCACTCATCGTGCACCACCGGACCGACATCACCGCAGACGACTCACCGATATCCACAAGAAGTTGTGGTCATCCACAGTTTCATCCACAAGAACGTGTGCTCGTCCGGTCACTTACGGGCGTATCGCAGGAACAGCGAACCCTCCGACTCCAGCACGTGGCGCAGCGCCATGCCCTTCGGCGGGCTGGCCGGGCCGGCGGTGATGCGGCCCGCGCCCGGTCCGGTGACCAGCGGCGAGACGGTCAGGCACACCTCGTCGACGAGGTCTGCCGCGGCGAGCGAGCCGAAGAGGTGCGGCCCGCCCTCGCAGAGCAGGTGGGTGAGGCCGCGCTCGCGGAGCCGGGCCACCGCCTCCGCGAGGTCGACGGCCTCGTCACCGACGGCCAGCACCTCGGCCACGCCGGAGAGCGCCGCCCGCCGGTCGGCGGGCGCCCGGCCGTGCGTGATCACGATCGGCCGCACCGGTGCGTCGGCGAACGCGGCCTGGCCCGGGTTGAGGTCGAGCGCCGCGGAGACGACCACGAGCGTCGGGTACTCGGCCAGCCCGTGCGCCCGCCGCCAGGCCCGGCGCTCCGCGCTCAGCCGCACCGCCCGGTAGCCCTCGTGGCGGAGTGTGCCGGCGCCGACGAGCAGCCCGTCGCACAGCATGCGGAGCAGGCCGAAGACCCGCTTGTCGGGTGCGCCGGAAAGGCCCTCCGAGAAGCCGTCGAGCTCGACCGCACCGTCCACACTGGTGACGAAGTTGACCCGGAGGACCGGGCCGTCCGCGCGGTAGAGGTCGGTCAGCGCGCCGTCGTCGAGCGCACCACCCGCCTCGAGCCGGGACAGAGACGCGCTCATTCGCCCGCCGGACCAGTGACCGGGGGAGTGGGTGCCGGGGTACGGTGCTGACAGTCGCACCAACTGCCACCCCGGCAGTCGCTGTGTCGCCTCGACCGGCACGCCTGGCAGACCATGTGGAAACCCTACGGCAGCACGTACGTCAGAACGGGGGACAGCGCCAACCATGCCGCGTCAGATCTTCCAGCTGAAGGTGTCGCTGGCGGACGTCGTTCCGCCGGTGTGGCGGCGGGTGCTCGTGCCGGGCGGCTTCACGCTCGACCGGCTGCACCGCGTCGTCCAGCACGCGATGGGTTGGCAAGACTGCCACCTGCACTCGTTCGACATCGAGGGCGTGCAGTACGGCGAGCCCGACCCCGACGGCGAGCTGGCCTTGCGCGACGAGCTCGACGTGCGACTTGACGCAGTTGGCGCGAAGGGCTCCCGGTTCCTGTACACCTACGACTTCGGTGACTGGTGGGAGCACGAGATCACCGTCGAAGACGTGTTCGGCGCCGAGCCCGACGAGCGATACCCGGCGTGCGTCGGCGGCGAGCGGGCCTGCCCGCCGGAAGACGTCGGCGGCGCGTTCGGCTACGCCCGTTTCCTTTCCGCCGTCAGTGATCCCGCCCACCCGGAGCACGAGGCGATGACCGGCTGGATCGGCCGGCCCTTCGATCCCACCGACTTCGCGATGGACCGGGCGACGACGCTGCTCAGGCGGCTGGCGTAGCCGGCTCGCCCGGCTAAACCCCGTTCCGTGCGGCTGGTGCTAATTCGCCCCACTGCGGTCAGTAACGAAATGGGAACGCTCCCACTTGGGTCTTGACACCCTAGAAACGTGCCGGCAATCTCATGGGAGCGCTCCCGGCGGGGTGTGGTGAAAGCCACACACCGGGCACCGTGTGGCGCCAGGCACGCCTTCGACGCGGTCGTGGGCAGCGTTTTTTGTGCGTCCGTCGACGTGGCGTGCACCGGGCACACCCCCACCACACACATCACGACCTGAGAGGGGTCAGGGATGAGCGTTTCGACGCGCCGCCAGCGGTATGCGGCGGTCGCGCTCGCCACGGTCGCGGCTCTTGCCACGACCACGGCGTGCGGAGATGACAATGAGGGCGGCGGCAACAGCGGCGCCAAGCCGGAGAAGCTGGTGGTCGACACCTTCGGCGAGGCTGGATATGAGGACCTGGTAAAGCAGTACGAGCAGCAGACCGGCATCAAGATCGAGCTGCGCAAGGTCGCTCAGCTGAACGAGTTCACGCCGAAGGTCGTGCGCGCACTGGCCACCGGCAAGGGCGCGGCCGACGTGATCATGCTGGAAGAGGGCATCCTCAACCAGTTCAAGCTCAACCCGGCCAACTGGGTCGACCTGGCCCCGCTGGTGGGCGACGTCAGCAAGGACTACCTGTCCTGGAAGTACGAGCTCGGCAAGGCGCCGGACGGCCGCCTCATGGGCCTGCCCACCGACGTCGGCAGCCTCGGCATCTGCTACCGCACCGACCTCTTCAAGGCCGCCGGTCTGCCCACCGACCGTGAGCAGGTCGGTGCGCTGTGGCCGACGTGGGACAAGTTCATCGAGACCGGGAAGACCTACAAGTCGAAGACCGGCAAGGGCTTCGTCGACTCGGCGACGATGGCGGTCAACGCCGTGATGTTCCAGCAGAAGGGCGCTGATCTGTTCTACGACAAGGAGAACAACATCATCGCCGACAAGAGCCCCGCGGTTAAGTCCGCGTGGGACCAGGCGATCGCGCTCGCCGACGCCGGCATCACCGCGAAGATCACGACCTGGGCGCCGGAGTGGAACGCCGGCTTCAAGCAGGGCACCTTCGCCGCCACGGCCTGCCCGTCGTGGATGCTCGGCATCGTCGAGTCCAACTCCGGCCCGGAGAACGCCGGCAAGTGGGACCTCGCCGCGGTGCCCGGTGGCGCCGGTAACTGGGGCGGCTCGTGGCTCGGCGTCCCGACGCAGAGCAAGCACCAGGCGGAGGCCGCGAAGCTGGCGGCGTTCCTGACCAACACGGCCGGCCAGGTCGCCGCGTTCAAGAAGAGCGGCCCCCTGCCGACCAACCTGAAGGCGCTGGAGGACCCGTCCTTCACCTCCTTCACGAACAAGTACTTCAGCGACGCGCCGACCGGCAAGATCTTCGGCGAGAGCGTGAAGGAGATCGTCCCGACCCACCTCGGTCCGAAGCACCAGGCGGTGAAGGAGAACGCGATGGAGCCCGCGCTCCGGGCGTACGAAACGGGTCAGGCCAGCCTGCAAGAGGCATGGGAGCAGTTCACCAAGGACGCCGCGACGCAGGGCGCCTTCTAGCCACTGACTCCAGCTCGTCTCGATAACGGTCTCGGTGGCGTCCGGGGAGCACCCGGGCGCCACCGAACCCCGTGCGCAACCCAACGCCCCACCCGCCGGCCGTATCCGGGAAGGACGCCCCCATGAGCTCGGCCACCTCCGCTCCGCCCCGCCACGGCGCGCCAACCAGCCACGCCCATCCGCCCCGTCGCCGCCGCGCGTACTCCCGGTTTACCCGGCTGGACATGAAGTACTCGCCGTACCTGTACGTGGCGCCGTTCTTCGTGCTCTTCGGCATCTTCGGCCTCTACCCGATGCTGTGGACGCTGTGGATGTCGCTGCACGACTGGGACCTCGTCGGCGCGCACACGTTCATCGGGCTCGACAACTACACCGCCCTGCTGAAGGACGACTACTTCTGGAACGCGGTCCGCAACACGTTCGGCATGTTCATCCTGGCCACCGTGCCGCAGCTGGCGCTCGCGCTCTTCCTGGCCAACCTGCTCAACCGGCCGCTGCTGCGGGCGAAGACGTTCTTCCGGATGGCCATCTTCGTGCCCAACGTCGTCTCGGTCGCGGCCGTGGCGATCGTCTTCGGCATGCTCTTCCAGCGCGACTTCGGCGTCGTCAACTGGTTCCTGGGCCTCTTCGGCGTCGACGCGATCGACTGGCGGCGGGAGTGGTGGACCTCCTGGATCGCCATCTCCACGATGGTCGACTGGCGGTGGACCGGCTACAACACGCTGATCCTGCTCGCCGGCATGCAGGCGATCCCGCGCGACCTCTACGAGGCGGCCGCGATGGACGGTGCCAGCCCGTGGCGCCAGTTCTGGACCGTCACGCTGCCGATGCTCCGGCCGACGTTCGTCTTCGTCGTGATCCTCTCCACCATCGGTGGCCTTCAGCTCTTCGTCGAGCCGCTCATCTTCAACAACGGCAACATCATCGGCGGCACGCAGCGCGAGTTCCAGACCGTCCAGATGTACATGTTCGAGAACAGCATCCAGAACCTCAGCAAGGCCGGGTACGGCGCGGCCGTGGCCTGGGCGCTCTTCCTGATGATCGTGGTCGTATCGATTCTCAACTTCGTGATCACCCGCCGTTCGGTGAAGCAGTGAGGGACACCCGATGAGCAACCTGTCCACCGGGTCGAAGCGGCTCTGGCGCACCAGCCCGCTCACCTACATCGCGCTGATCCTCGCGGTGATCAGCTCGCTCTACCCGCTCTACTACATGTTCGTGATCGCGACCCGCAGCAACGACGCGATCAACGACACCCCGCCGCCGTTCAGCCCGTCCGGCCTCTTCGGCGACAACATCAACCGGGCGCTCGACAACGAGACGGCCAACCTGCTCACCGGCATCGTCAACTCGATCATCGTGTCGAGCGTGGTGACGGTGTCGGTCGTGCTGACCGGTTCCCTGGCCGGCTTCGCCTTCGCCAAGCTCAAGTTCCGCGGCCGCAACGGCCTGATGCTGGCCGTCGTCGCCACGATGATGGTCCCCACCCAGCTCGGCATCATCCCGCTCTGGGGCCTGATGCAGGACATCGGCTGGTACGACTCGCTCTTCGCCGTCACGGTGCCGTTCCTGGCCAGCGCGTTCGGTGTGTTCATGATGCGCCAGTACGCGAGCTCGGCGGTCTCCGACGAGCTGATCGAGGCGGCCCGCATCGACGGCTGCTCCACCTGGCGGATCTACTGGAACGTCGTGCTGCCGGCGCTGCGCCCGGCCGCCGCCGTGCTCGGCCTGCTCACGTTCATGCAGACCTGGAACGAGTTCGTCTGGCCGTTCGCGATCCTGACGCCGGAAAACCCGACGCTCCAGGTGTCGCTCTCCACCCTCTCGTACGCGTACTACACGGACTACTCGATGGTGTTCGCCGCGACCGCGGTCGGCACCGTGCCGCTGATCGTGGTGTTCATCCTGTTCGGCCGCCAGATCATCGGCGGCATCATGGAAGGTGCAGTCAAAGCGTGACAAGCCCCAACGGCCACCGGGTGGCCTTCCCGCCGGACTTCCTCTGGGGCGCGGCCACCGCCGCCTACCAGATCGAGGGAGGCGCCACCGAGGGCGGCCGCAAGCCGTCCATCTGGGACACGTTCAGTCGTACCCCCGGAAAGGTGAAGGGGGGCGACACGGGCGACGTCGCGTGCGACCACTACCACCGCGCGGCCGACGACGTGAAGCTCATGGCCGGCCTCGGGCTCAAGTCGTACCGGTTCTCGCTCGCCTGGCCCCGGATCCAGCCGGACGGGCGCGGACCGGCCAACCAGGAGGGCCTCGACTTCTACCGCCGGCTCGTCGACGACCTGCTCGCCAACGGCATCGAGCCGTGGGTCACGCTCTACCACTGGGATCTGCCGCAGACGCTCGAAGACGCGGGCGGCTGGCCGGCGCGGGACACCGCCGGCCGCTTCGCCGAGTACGCCGAGATCGCCCACCAGGCGCTCGGTGACCGGGTCCGCTACTGGACCACGTTCAACGAGCCGTGGTGCTCGGCGTTCCTCGGATACGGCTCGGGTGTGCACGCCCCGGGCCGCAGCGACGGCGCCGACGCGCTGCGGGCGGCGCACCACCTGATGCTCGGTCACGGGCTCGCGGTCCAGGCGATGCGGGCCGCGCGGCCCGAGCACAGCTTCGGCATCACGCTCAACCTGTACGCGATGTCGGCGCAGACCGACTCGGCCGCCGACGCGGACGCGGTCCGCCGGATCGACGGCCTCGCCAACCGCATCTTCCTCGACCCGGTGCTCCGCGGGCAGTACCCCGCCGACGTGGTCGAGGACGTCAGCACGGTCACCGACTTCGGGCACGTCCGCGACGGCGACCTGGCGATCATCTCCACGCCGCTGTCGGTGCTGGGCGTCAACTACTACAGCCGGTACGTGGTGGCCGCCCCCGACGGGGAGTCGGCCGAGCCGTACTGGCGGGCGCCCTCCAACTGGCCGGGCAGCGAAAACGTGCGCTTCGGCGACCGCGGCCTGCCGGTGACCGACATGGACTGGGAGATCGACGCGCCCGGCCTGGTCGAGGTGCTCGAGCGGGTGCACCGCGAGTACCCCGCGATCCCGATCTACGTCACCGAAAACGGGTCGGCGTTCGTCGACACGGTGGTCGACGGGGAGGTGGACGACCAGGATCGGCTGGCATACTTCGATGCCCACCTGCGTGCCTGTTCCGACGCGATCGAGGCGGGCGTGCCGCTGCGCGGTTACTTCGCGTGGTCGCTAATGGACAACTTCGAATGGGCGTGGGGATATTCGAAGCGCTTCGGCATGATCTATGTCGACTACGACACGCAGGTGCGCATTCCCAAGTCCAGCGCGAAGTGGTACTCCGAGGTGATACGCCGTAATGGTCTGAGCCCCAGCGGCTCGGAAGGGCAGGAACGCGCACAATAGGCTGGTCAGCTAACTGTCAAGGGCCCGCCCGCCGTCCGAGGAGCAGACGATGACAACGCAGCGCACGCGGTCGCTCGGCCGCCCGACCCTGGACGCGGTCGCGGCCCGCGCCGGGGTCGGCCGGGGCACGGTGTCCCGTGTCGTCAACGGCTCTCCGCAGGTAAGCCCGGAGGCGCGGGCGGCGGTGCAGCAGGCGATCGAGGAGCTCGGGTACGTCCCCAACCGGGCGGCGCGGGCCCTCGTCACCCAGCGCACCGACTCGGTCGCCTTGGTGATCTCGGAGTCGGGTGAGCGGCTCTTCGGTGAGCCGTTCTTCGCCGGCATCGTCCGTGGCATTCACGCCGGCCTGCTCGACACACCGATGCAGCTCTGGCTCGCGCTGGCCCAGTCGCCGGCCGAGCGGGAGAAGGTCGAGCACCACCTGACCAACCAGCACGTCGACGGTGTGCTGCTGCTGTCGCTGCACGACGCCGACCCGCTCCCGACGCTGCTCGAGCAGCGCGGGCTGCCGGCGGTGCTGGGCGGCCGGCCGGCGCGCATGCTCCAGCCGGGCGCGCAGGCGGCCAACTTCGTCGACGTCGACAACGCCGGGGGAGCCCGGCAGGCCGTGGAGTTCCTGATCGGCCGGGGGCGACGGCGGGTCGCCACCATCGCCGGCACCCAGGACATGGGCGTGGGCATCACCCGGCTGGCGGGGTACAAGCAGGCGATCCTCGACCACGGCGGCACGGTTACCGAAGACCTCGTCGCGTACGGGGACTTCAGCGAGGCCAGCGGCATGGCGGCCATGCGCCGGCTGCTTGAGGTCTCGCCCGATCTGGACGCGGTGTTCTGCGCCTCCGACCTCATGGCGTGTGGGGCGTTGCGAGCACTGCGCGAGGCTGGCCGGCGGGTGCCTGACGACGTGGCGGTGGTCGGCTTCGAAGACGCGGAGATCGCGCGCCAGGCCGACCCGCCGCTGACCACCGTCTACCAGCCTGTCGAGGAGATGGGCCAGCAGATGGCGCACCTGTTGATGTCGCTGATCCGACGCGACGAGCTCGAAGAGCCGTACGTGCTGCTAAACACCCACATGGTGCAGCGCGCGTCTGCCTGAAGGAGAGCTTCCGCTCAGGTTAACGGACGGTTTTCCCTCCGGAGACATGGCGCAGCAACAGGGACGAAATGGTCATCAGGCACCCTGGAGGGTGCCAGCGCTCGGGCGCTGGCCTGCCGACGGGAGGCTTGCCATGTTGTTGCGGGTTCGGGTGACCCTGCCGGACCGGCCTGGTGCGTTGGGACAGGTGGCGCGGACGCTCGGCGTCGCCGGCGCTGACATCGTGCAGGTCGTGGTCCTGGAGCGGCTGGGCGGTCGGGCCGTCGACGACTTCACCGTCGTGTGGCCGGGCGCCTCCCGGGTCGAGCGGCTGCGGGCCGGTCTCGCCGCCATCCCCGGCGTCCAGGTCGACGGCGTGTGGCGAGCGATCGGCGCGCCGGTCTCCGGCGGCCACGACGCGGAGCTGCTCGCCCAGGTCGCGGCCAACCCGGCCGACGGGCTCGGCACCCTCGTCGACGCGGTCCCCGGTCTGCTCGCCGCCGACTGGGCGGCCGCCGCGGTGGTGCCGGCCGACTGGGCCGCACGCAGCGGGTCCGCGCCGCAGCCGGGCCTGGCCGGGGGCGAGCCCGCGGTGGCGTACTCGAGCTGGCGGGCACCCGCGCCGCTGCTGCTGCCCGAGGTCACCCCGCTGCGCGCGCGGGCGCTGACCGGCGCCGACCAGACGCGCTACGCGGTGGCCCCGTTCGGTCGCGCCGGCCTTGTGCTGATGGTGGCCCGCGGCGACACCGAGGGGCTGCCCGCGGCCGGGTTCCACGTGACCGAGGTCGACCGGGTCGCGCAGCTCGTGCGCGCCGCCGCCGTGATCCTCGGCGACCGCCTGGACCTTGTCACCGCGCCGTCCGCCGTTTCCCGATCATGAATGATCACGGTTGAGTAACGTCAGAGAAACAGCGGCCGTGCAGTCTTGATTCGGGGGACTGAAGGGGGTTCGCGATGGGTCTGTGGCGGCTCCGAGCAACCGTTGACGACCGGCCGGGCTACCTGGCCGTGCTGACCGCCAGCCTGGCGCTCAAGTCGGTCAACATCCTGGCGGTGCAGGTGCACACGACCGAGGCGGGTGCGGTCGACGACTTCCTGGTCGACGCGCCCGACACGCTGACCGAGGAAGACCTGCTCGCCGCAGTGGAGAAGGGCCGCGGCCGGGACGCCTGGGTCACCCGCACCGAGGCCCGCGAGCTGGCCGATTGGCCGACCCGGACGCTGACCCTGGCGAGCCGGCTCGTGCGCGACCCCGACTCGCTCGGCGACGCCCTCTCCGCCCTGCTCGGCGCCGACGCGGTGATCTGGCGCCCGGCTCCCGGGCAGGACCGCTACGGCGCCAACCGCGGCGGCATGCGACTGGTCGACCCGACCGGTGGCACGTACGAGATCAGCCGTCCCGCCCCGACGTTCACCCCGGCCGAGTACGCCCGGGCGCAGGCCCTGGTGGACCTGGCGGCCACCGTCGTACGCCAGGCCGCCGACCAGGTCACGCTGGTCCTGCCCGACGGCGCCGAGATCCGGGTACGCCCGGCGGTGCGCGACGACCTGGCCGCGGTCACGGCCATGCACGACAGGTGCACGCCCTCGACCCGCTACCGCCGCTACCTGACCGGCTCGGCCGTCCCGCCGGCGGCCCGCGTCGAGCGCCTGCTCGACCCCCACCGCGGCGTGACGCTGGTGGCACTCGCCGCCGACGACCGCGTGGTCGCGACGGCGACGCTGGTCGCCGAGGGCGAGATCGGCGAGGTGGGCCTGCTGGTCGAAGACGCCTGGCAGCGCCGCGGCATCGGCACCGCCCTGCTGCGCCGCCTGGTCGCCCACGGCGAGCGCGCGGGGTACGCGGCGCTGGTCGCACACACCCACGCCGACAACAAGCCCATGCTCGCGACCCTCCGTCGCCTGAGCCGCTCCGGCCCTACCCCGGAGCGCGACGACACGCTGCTGACGGTGACGGTGCCGCTGGCCTCCGCCCCGGTGCGGACCTCCGCGTAGACCTGATCGCGCGCCCTCGACGACGGCCCGGCCCCGATGCGGGACCGGGCCGTTCCAATCCAGGCCAGCGGCAGACACCAGGCCCCGAGAGCCCGACTTCAAAGATCTTGAGCTACCGCGATGTCCGATGTGGTCCAGACCGCTGCTCCCGCGGCCTTACCCGTCCGCTGTTGCTTGCGGCCCACCCTCACGTTGGTCGCGGTCATCCCTTTGCTCCGGGCGGATGCGCGGCCCGCAGTGCAGCGGCATTTGTCCACAATGCCTATTGCCGACCAGGGACTTGAAACACGGCTTCGTCGCCCTGAGTAACCGCCGCCGCCGTGCGCCCGGCCCAGATTCGAGATCTTGGAGAGTTAGGGCGCTATTTCAACCCTGACTGTCCTAGATCTCGAAGCTTCTTACCTGAGCCTGCTGACGCTGTGTCACTGACGGTGGCCGGCGAGGCCGGCCCACCTGTGCGGGCAGGAAATCCATGTAGTCCGTGGATCCTTGCCCGGTCCTGTCACCTGTGCGCCTCGCAACAAAGGACCGCGACCAAAGGCGGACGGGTGAGGCCGCGGGAGCAACGGCACGGACCACGACGGACATCGCGGTAGCCCAAATCTTTATCTCGAACGGGGGTCGAGGTCGCCCCCGACCCCGAACGCTCTCTAGGTCGGCGGATAGCTGGTGTGGTCGGGGAAGTTGCCGAAGAGGCGCTCGCCCGGCTCGCCGACCGTGACCGCCTGGACCAGGAGGTCGCCGCCGACGAAGGCGCCCTTCCACGATGCGCCCCGGCCGCCGAAAGGCTCCTCGCGGTCGCCGCGGGAGCGGGGCTTGTTGACGCCCACCTTGAACGCTTGCAGGTCTACCGCCAGCTTGGCGGCCTCTTCCTCGTCGTCGCAGGCGAGGCTGGCGACGAGGGCGCCGTTGGAAGCGTTCATCTGGGCGAGCAGCTCCTCCTCGGTGTCCACGACGACGATGGTGTCGACCGGGCCGAACGGCTCGGCGTGCATCAGCCGCGAGCGGCCCGGTGGGGCGAGCAGGGCAGCCGGCGCCACGTAGGCCGAGGTGTCCTGGCCGGGCAGGAACGTGCCGCGGTCGAGGCGGCCGCGGTAGAGCGGGATCGCGCCGGCGCGTATCGCCTCGTCGACCTTGCGGTGCAGCTCGTCCGCCTTGGCGGCGCTGATCAGCGGGCCGAAGTCGAGGTCGGGGAGGGGGTCACCGGCGGCCGCCACCGCCAGCGGGTGGCCGAAGCGGATCGCGCGTACCACCGGCAGGTAGACGTCGAGGAAGGCGTCGACGAGCTCGCGCTGCACCACGAAGCGCGGGTAGGCCGTGCACCGCTGCTTGCCGTACTCGAAGCCCTTCCTGAGGTGGGCGGCGAGCACGTCCCACTGGGAGAAATGCCAGATGCCCCAGGCGTTGAGGCCCTCCTGCTCGATCATGTGGCGCTTGTCGGTGTCGAGGAGCGCGGCGGCCACCTTGCCGCCGTTGGAGCGGCCGCCCACGAACGCGACCGCGCCGATCTCGGGGGAGCGGACGAGCACCTCGCTCAGCTCCTCGCCGCCGCCGGAGAGCAGGGTCACCGGCAGGCCGGCGCGGTGCATGAGCGCGTGCGCGACGGTGAGGCAGACCGCGCCGCCTTGGGACGGGGTCTTGGCGATGACCGCGTTGCCGGCGAGCAGCTGCACCAGCTCGGCGTGTACGAGCACGCTCATCGGGTAGTTCCAGCTGGCGATGTTGCTGACCGGGCCGGGGAGCGGGTCGCGGCCGGCGACCTGGCGGTCGATCTGCTCGGCGTACCAGCGCACCCCGTCGAGCGCGCGGTCGACGTCGGCGCGGGCCAGCCGCCAGGGTTTGCCGATCTCCCAGACCAGCAGCAGCGCGAGCGTGTCGCGGTGGGCGGTGAGGTCGTCCAGGGCGGCGGTCACCCGTGCCTTTCGCTCGGCCAGTGGCGTCGTGGCCCAGACCCGGTGCGCGGCCGCCGCCGCGGTGACCGCGGTGCGGGCGACCCCGGCGTCCACTCGGGACAGACGGGCGAGCGCGGTGTTGTCGACCGGGGTGCGGACCGTGCCGGGCGTGCCGATCGGTTGCCACCCGCCCCCGGTGAGGTTACGCAGGGTCACGTCGCTGCTGGTGATCGTGCCGTCGAACGCCTCGGGTGTCGCGGCGACCGCGCGGGCGAGTGCGTCCGCCCATGCGGTCCCAGGGGCCACGTGCAGGGCCATGGCTGCCTCCTCGGTCCGGCTTTCCGTTTGCCAGAGGGTGGTCGGCCACAAGGCGCGACGGCAACTGTACGTTCGGCTGCCAATGTGTATTTAGCTGCAATTAGCCGCTTTGCATCGGGTGGCTTCACCGCGCCTGAGCAGGGCCCTTCACAACCGCGAAACAATGTGCGAACATAGGTGGCTATATATGGGAGCGCTCCCATCTCCCAGGAAGAACCCACCCCGTTCGCGGCTCTCCCGAAACGAGGCGAGGGGCGGATGCGCCCACATCCGCCCCTCGATGTCCTCACTACGCGTAGTCGCGCGCGGCTCCACAGCAGACTCCGGTCTTCGCCTCGCGCGGCCGCGAAGTGAGGGCCGGAGCCTGGAAACACGGACAGGAGCGATTCTAGTGTCTGGCAGGTTCATCTGGTATCGCCGTGCGGGCGCCGTGGCATCGGCCATCCTGGTCGCGGTGGCAGCCGCGATCTGGGCGGCGCCACGCTCGGAGGCGGCCGGTGCCTACAACTACGGCGAAGCCCTCCAGAAATCCCTCTTCTTCTACGAGGCCCAGGTCGCCGGCCGCAAGCCGGCGTGGAACCGCGTCTCCTGGCGCGGCGACTCCGCCCTGACCGACGGCTCGGACGTCGGGCTCGACCTCACGGGCGGCTGGTTCGACGCCGGCGACCACGTGAAGTTCGGCTTCCCGATGGCGTTCACCACGACGATGCTCGCCTGGGGCGCGGTGGAGTACCGCGACGCGTACGCCTCGTCGGGCCAGCTCACCCACCTGCTCAACAACCTCCGCGTGCCCAACGACTACTTCATCAAGGCGCACCCCTCGCCCAATGTCCTCTATGGACAGGTGGGCAAGGGCGACGACGACCACAAGTGGTGGGGACCGGCCGAGGTGCTGCCGATGGCCCGCCCGGCATACAAGATCGACGCCAGCTGTGGCGGCGCCGACCTGGCCGGTGAGACGGCGGCCGCGATGGCCGCGTCCTCGATGGTCTTCCGCCCCACGGACGCCGCGTACGCCAACACGCTGCTGACCCACGCGCGGCAGCTCTACACGTTCGCCGAGAACGTGAAGCGGATGTACCACGAGTGCATCACCGACGTCACCAACTTCTACAAGTCCTGGAGCGGGTACGCCGACGAGCTCGTCTGGGGCGCCATCTGGCTCTACCGGGCCACCGGCGACGCCGCCTACCTCGCGAAGGCCGAGGCCGGCTACGACGCGCAGGGCAACGAGAACCAGTCCACCACGAAGATGTACAAGTGGACGATCGCATGGGACAACAAGCAGTTCGGCAACTACGTGCTGCTGGCCAACCTCACCGGCAAGCAGAAGTACGTCGACGACGCCAACCGCTGGCTGGACTACTTCACCGTCGGGGTCAACGGCGAGAAGGTGCGCACCTCGCCCGGCGGCATGGTGGTCGTGGACAGTTGGGGCGCGCTGCGGTACGCGTCCAACACCGCCTTCGCCGCCCTCGTCTACAGCGACAAGACCACCGACGCGACGCGTAAGACGCGCTACCACGACTTCGCGGTCCGGCAGATCGACTACGCGCTCGGCGCCAACCCGCGCAACTCCAGCTACGTCATCGGGTTCGGCGCCAACTCACCGAAGAACCCGCACCACCGCACCGCGCACGGCTCGTGGTGGGACAGCATGACCGTGCCCACCGCCACCCGCCACGTCCTCTACGGCGCGCTGGTCGGCGGCCCGTCCTCGCCCGACGACGCGTACAAGGACGAGCGCAACGACTACGTGATGAACGAGGTGGCCACCGACTACAACGCTGGCTTCACCTCCGCGCTGGTCCGGCTCTACCAGGAGTACGGCGGGACGCCGCTGGCCAACTTCCCGCAGCCGGAGACGCCGGACATCGACCAGTTCACGGTCGAGACCACCGTCATGCAGAACGAGCCGCGGGCCACCGGCCTCAAGGCCATCGTGTACAACAAGTCGGCCTACCCGGCGCGGGCGCTCACCCGCTCGGTGTTCCGCTACTACTTCACCCGCGAGGGCACCGCCGCGCCGATCGTGACGGCGGGCTACACACAGGGCTGCCCGTCGCCTACCACGGCCCGCCAGCACAGCGGCGACATCTGGTACGTCGAGATCGACTGCACCGGGCACACGATCGCGCCCGCGGGGCAGTCGCAGCACCGGATGGAGGTGCAGTTCAAGATCGGGGTGCCCGAGGGCGGCACGTGGAACCCGGCCAACGACCCCTCGTACCAGACGGCCGCCGGCCCCAACAAGGCCGTGCCGCTCTACGAGAACGGCGTGAAGCTCTGGGGCGACCCGCCGGGCAACGTCACGCCCAGCCCGACTCCGTCGCTGTCTCCCTCGGTGTCTCCCTCGGTGTCGCCGTCCGTGTCGCCCTCGGTCTCGCCGACGCCGTCGCCGACGACGCCCGGGCCGACGGGGCCGTGCTCGGTCACGTACAGCACCAACGACTGGTCGACCGGCTTCACCGGCAGCCTGACCATCCGCAACACCGGCACGACCGCGTGGTCCTCGTGGACGGTCGCGTTCACCTTCCCCGGCGGGCAGCGCGTCACCCAGGGCTGGGGTGCGCGCTGGACACAGAGCGGTGCCGCGGTCACCGGCGTCAACGAGGCCTGGAACGGCGCGGTCCCGGCCGGAGGGTCACTGTCGGTCGGCTTCAACGCCTCGCACACCGGCACCAACCCCCGCCCGACCGCCTTCACCGTCAACGGCGCCGCCTGCACCGTGGCGGCGTAGGACTCGCCGCCACGCCCTAGGCGCGGCAGGCTGCGCCGGACCTGCGGTCTCAGGCCACTCTACGTTGATTCTTGACGTAGGGTGGCCTGAGCATGCAGGGTTGGTGCGATGGAAGCGGGCGAGTGATGCTGCTACGGTTCGAGGTTTCCAACCACTTGTCGATCATGCAGCCCGTGGAACTCTCCATGATCGCCGTAGACGGCGACCGGCCGGCGGCCCGATCCTTTCCGCGGCTCAACGAGAAGGTTCTTACGGTTGCCGGCATATATGGCCCGAATGCATCAGGTAAGTCAAACTTGCTCGATGCATTCGCATGGCTGTCCGAAGCCGTGCGCGAATCCCTGCGCTCCTGGGATCGACTCGTGCCGCGGACGCCCTTCAAGTTCGCCGCTGGACCGCAGGTGCCAACGATCTTCGAGGTCGAGATGATGGTACGCGGCGTCCGCTACGAATACCGTATCGAGCTCGATGCGGAGTCCGTGATCTTCGAGGGCCTCTACAGCTACCCAGAGCGGAGACGCCGCTCCTTGTTCGAAAGGGAGGCTCTTGAGGTTGGTTTTCGGCGAGGGCTGGGTAGCCTTTCCGGGACACGCGAATTGTTGACCCCAACAACGCTCGCCCTTTCTGCTGCGATGAGATTCGGCGAGCCAGAAGTGGAAGGCTTCGGACGCCTGCTTGCAGAGGTAGGTGTCTTGGGTGCTCGTCGTAGTTACTCCGGACGAAGGCGATCACCGTTGGCGATGATGTCGTCCACTCAGCGGTTGTTCATCGATGCAACGCATGGTGAGCAGTTGACGCTATTCGGAGAGTCGGATTCTGCGCAGTTCGGGTCCAAGTCTGCGCTGGCCTTGCTGCGACTGGCAGACCTGGGAATCGACGACGTGAAGATCGTCAATGAGTTGGTTGGATCAGGTGGGGAGGTCCGGCCAAGGTTGAGGTTCGTGCATCGGGCGGCTGGTCAAGAACTACTCTTTGATCTCGGCGAGGAATCTGAGGGTACGCGAACCTGGTTCGGTCTGATCGGACCAATGTTGTGGGCTCTTCGTCGCGGGCAGGTGCTCCTCTTTGATGAGATCGACGCTAGCCTCCATCCGAAGCTCTCGGCGCGCCTCCTTGAATTGTTCCAGGATCCTGAAACGAATCCACGTGGCGCGCAGTTGATCTTTACGACGCACGATACCAGCCTCCTCAACCATTTGAACCGAGACGAGGTCTGGCTCACGGAGAAGGGTGTCGACGGGGCCACCTCCCTCACGGCGCTCGCCGAGTATGGAGGCGACAAGGTCCGCCGTTCCTTGAATCTCGAAAAGGCGTATCTACAGGGACGGTTCGGTGCGGTGCCGGATTTCGACCAGCGTCTGTTGCAGTCGGTGCTCGGGTTGGCAGCGGGTGAAGAATGAGCCCGCGGAGTCGGCGGACTGGTGGTCGTTCGCTCAGGCGTAGGGTGGCCGTTCGAGGGCCACGCAAGACCGTTTTAGTCTTCTGCGAGGGGCGGCGCAGCGAGCCGGAGTACCTGGAGGCGTTGAAACGCGAGCCTGAGGTCAGGGACATCGCGGCCGTTGACCTGAGGATCGAGCGCAGCACCTCCGGGTCCGTGCCGTTGGCGCTGGTGCGTATGGCCGTCGATGCTCGCGAACGAGCGGACCGCGAAGAGGGCGAGATCGACGAGATCTGGTGTGTGTTCGATGTGGAGTGGCCGGACAACCATCCGAACCTCAGCGAGGCGGTCGCTCTCGCTGACAGGTATGGCATTCGCGTGGCCATCTCCAACCCGTGCTTCGAGCTTTGGCTCATCCTGCACTTCCGAGACTGTCGCAGTTGGCTTGACAACGACGCGGCTCGGCGGCTGCGCCGTGCCTGCGATGGGCAGGTGGACAAGGGTGTCGACGGGCGGGGTTACATGGCGGGCCGGCGCCTGGCGGCGGAGCGGGCGGTCGCGCTGGATCAGATGCATGGCCGCAACGGCACAGCGTTCCCACACGACAATCCGTCGTCGGGGATGCATCGTCTCCTGACGGCGGTGTCCGTGCCTTCGTAGTAGGCAGGACCTTGCGTGCGAATTCCTCCCCACCGGGGGAAGATCACGATTCGTCAGACCTGTGTCGAGCGGCGAATTTGATTCACGACGCCGGGTCGCCTGTTGACAACTCGGCGTTGCAGGTACGGTATTCGGCGTCATCGTCCACACGGGGTTGGCGGGGCGGAGGTGGGGAGTGCCGGTCACAGGCCAACGCGTCGTGCGACGGACGTTGGGGCGGCGGTTGACGCGATTACGGACCGCGTCCGGGATGAGCCGGCGGGAGGTGGCGGAGGCGCGGCTCGGCATTTCGGAGCCGACACTGCACCGCATCGAGACGGGCAAAGTGCCCGTCACGGCGGCCAACGTGCGCGCGCTCTGCTGGCTCTACGGCGCGGATCAGAGCATCACCGACGCGCTCGCCGAGCTCGCGCTCGGCACGTCCCAGCAGGAGTGGTGGGATGCCAGCCCGGTGATTCCGGAGTGGTTCAAGCTCTACGTGGGTCTCGAGGCGTCGGCGTCCCGCATGTTCGGGTACGACGGCGAGGTCATCCCCGGCGAGCTGCAAACCCCGGAGTACGCGCGGGCCGTCTTCGGCGCCGAGCAGCCGGCCGATTCGGAGGCTGCCGAGCGCCACATCAAGCTGCGCATGCAGCGGCAGAAGGCGCTGTTCGCCCGCAACCCGCCGCTGCGGCTGGTGACCGTGCTGGGCGAGGGCGCGGTGAGCCGGCCGGTCGGTGGCGAGCAGGTGCTCAAGGCGCAGGTCGAGCACCTTCGCCGGCTGTCCCAAGAGGACTCGGTCGACATCCGGGTGCTGCCCTTCTCGGTCGGCGCGCACGCCGCGATGGCCGGCGCCTTCCGCATCCTGGAGTTCGACGACCCGGACGACCCCGACGTGGTCTACCTGGAGTCGCACGTCGGCGCGCTCTACCTCGAGGAGCAGGGCGAGGTCGACGAATATCGCCGGATTTTCGACCTCATCAGCAAGGATTCCGTACCAGTGGGGGAGTACCGGTGACGACCTGGGGAAGGGCGTGACGAGGGTGGGCAACGGCGCACAGGGCGCACATCAGAAGCCGGCCACGGCGGCTCGGATGTACGACTACTACCTGGGCGGGATCCACAACTTCCCGGCCGACCAGGAGGCGGCCAAGGCGGTGATCGAGCGGGCGCCACTGATCCGGGCCAGCGTCCGGGCCAACAGGGCGTTCCTCGGCCGCGCCGTGCGCTACCTGACCTCGATCGGCGTCCGCCAGTTCCTCGACATCGGCTCCGGCATCCCCACCGAGGGCAACGTCCACGAGATCGCCCAGGCCGCGATCCCGGACGCCCGAGTGGTCTATGTGGACATCGACCCGGAGGCGGTGTCGGAGAGCCTGGAGCTGCTGGATGGCAATAGGTTCGCCACGGCCATCCGGGCCAACGCGCGTGAGCCGCAGGCCATCCTCGACCACCCGCAGGTGCGTAAGCTGCTCGACTTCGACGAGCCGATCGCGGTGCTGCTGGTCGCCGTCCTGCACTTCGTCGAAGACACCGACGAGGCGCGTCAGATCGTGGCGACCTTCCGTGACGCGCTCGCGCCGGGCAGCTACCTGGTGCTCGCCCACTCGACGGTCGACGAGCAGGTCTTCGACCCGGAGCTGCTGAAGCGGACGCTCGATGTCTACCGGCGGCAGACCGTGACGCCGCTGACGGTCCGGACGCGGAGCGAGGTCCTCGGGCTCTTCGACGGGTTCGACCTCGTCGAGCCGGGGCTTGTCTGGCAGACCCAGTGGCGGCCGGATCCGGGCGAGGTCGACGAGTTCAAGGAAAACCCGAAGGACTCGGGGCTGTACGGCGGCGTCGGGCGCCTCGCCTGAGTCCACCGTCCACATAGCATGATCGCCGGCCCCGCGGGGCCGGCGATCTTTTTCTTTGGGTCCGCTGCGGTCAGTCGGCGCTCCGCCGCGGGTCAGTCGGTCAGGAGCTGGTCGAACTCGCCGCGCTTGGCGCCGAACAGGAACGAGTCCCACTCCTCCGTGGTGAACACCACGGTGCCCGCGTCACGTGCCTTGCTGTTGCGGACCTGGATGAGGCCGTCGTGGCGACGGGCCTCGACACAGCTGCCGCCGTTGCCGGTCGACCTGCTGGACATGATCCAGCCGGTTTCGCTACTCATCAGTACTCCCTCGCGCTGGAGTGCTTGCTGTGGGTAACCGGCGTGACCCCCGGGCCGGTGGCCGGTGTGCCACCCGATGCCCGTGTGACAGGCAGAACCGTCGTTTCGCACGCACGGATCATTCTTTCACCACGAAAGTGGCACGCACCTAGAGTAGCCGAAACTCGTTCCGATGCACGATGTCGTCGTGACAGTTATCCAGGTGAAATCTTGCACGTGCGTCGGCTAACTGTCATGATTCGTTTGTGGCGCGGGGCGACCCGTCGTCGCCATACGTTGACTCGACGGCTAGCAACTGGCCCGCCGCAGTCTTTGAGAGGATGGCCGATGCGGATCCTCGATCCCGCCGCCGCCGGCACGGGCGGTGCGCCGCCGGGTGGCGGCCAGCAGCGGACCGAGGCCGACGCAGCCCGACTCCAGGCCCGCATCGACCAGCTCGAAGCACACGTCCAGCGGCTGGAG
This sequence comes from Phytohabitans sp. LJ34, assembly GCF_052068095.1. Lineage (NCBI taxonomy): Bacteria > Bacillati > Actinomycetota > Actinomycetes > Micromonosporales > Micromonosporaceae > Phytohabitans > Phytohabitans sp. LJ34. Next base: position 33,066 of record NZ_JBQHDG010000039.1, read on the forward strand.
CAGGAGCGGGTGACGCTCCGCTGGATGGCCGGTCACGACGCGCTGACCGGGCTCGCCAACCGCCGCCTGTTCCACGCGCTCGCCCCGACGCTGCTGCGCGCCGACGGGCGCTCGTCGGCCGTCCTGATCCTCGACCTCAACGGCTTCAAGCCCATCAACGACACCTACGGCCACGACGCCGGCGACGAGGTCCTCTGCGTGATCGCCCGGCGCATGGGCGCGTGCCTCGGCGACCACCTGGTGGCCCGCTTCGGCGGCGACGAGTTCGCCGCGCTGCCGAGCGCGCCCCGCCCGGACGCTCCGGAGGCGTGGTGGCACGAGATCGCCGCCTCGCTCAGCGCGGCGATCGCGCCCCCGATGGACATCGCCGGCCGCACGCTGACGGTGACTGCCTCGATCGGCGTCGTCCCGGCCGGCCACCCGGCCGATCTCCCAGACCTGCTGCGCCGCGCCGACCAGGCGATGTTCCGGGCCAAGCGGCACGCGCGCACCACGGGCAAGGCCGGCATCACCTGGGTCGTGGCCACCGAGGGCGGCGGCCGCGCGGTGACGTACGAGCCCGCCGCCACCACCGCCGCCCCGATGGGCCTGACCGCTTCGGCACCCGCCGTGCCGTACCGAGCGGGCGACCCGGTGTGGGTACACCGCGACGGCATGCGTCGCGCGGGCGTGGTCGAGGGCGCGTCCGAGTGGGCCGCCCTGGTCCGCTACCGGTGCTCCGACGGCGCCGGCACCATGGTCGACACGATGCCCGCGGACTGCCTCGCGATCCGTGCGGAAGCGGATCCACACCTGGATCCCGCGCCGTCCGAGACGTGATCAAATCTCCCTCGGCGTCGATCGTTCCGACGACCGGGGACACAGTTTGATCAAACGGTCGGGTGTTCTGACGGGGGCCGTCACTACCGCCCGGGGCGCGGTAGTGACGGCAGACCAACTCAAAGACGCGAGCCGGGCGTCGGTGCTGTGCCTCAAAGCTTGAGTTGCCCGGGTCCGTGTCAGTTGCGGACCGCCGCTCCCGCCGGAGAACGCGCGGGTCGGCGGCGAGCTGGCGCTCGCCGAGATCCCCGACCCGCGCTGCAAGGTCCGCGGTGCAAGCCCCCGGCAAGACCATGATCGGCAGCCGGCCCGGTTTGAGACCGCGTGCGGCACAATGCCTTCCGGTGTCTCCCCAGCTCAGAAGCGCCGCGCCGAGGCCGCCAGGTTCGCAGGAAACGCCTTTGACTAGGCAAGATGCAAGATCTACTTGCTCGACATCCCTCTACTACCGCGACTCCATCGTGGTCCGGACCGCCGCTGGGCCGCGGTCGCCGCTGTCCACAATGTCTGGTCTCGGATCGGCGATCTCGCAACAACAGGTGGCTTCGTCGCCGCGAGTAACCGCCGTGACGGTGTGAGCGGCACAAGATTCGAGATCTTGGAGAGTTAGGGCGTCATATCAACCCTAACCGTCCTAGATCTCAAAGCCCCCATCCCGGGTCGGTGACGCCATGTAACCGATAGCCCGATGGCCGGAGCGGATCCCTGCCCGCCGTGGCCCCGCTGCGGCCGGCCCCGCCTCTTGCCGCAGCCAGCGGGCGTAGCCCGGCTCCCACCGCAACCACCCACCAAGAACGGTGAACAAGCCGGGGACGGCCCGGCCGGAGCCCGAGGCGATGGGTTTGTTCGGCGGAGCTGGCAGCGGAGGTCGGGGGTCTCGGCGAGCCCTGGCGAGCCGCCGACCGGAGCGGTCTCCGGCGGGAGCGGCGGTCCGCAGCTGACGCGGACCCGGGTATATATATCAGTCTCCCGAACGGACCGTGCCGTGCTCGACGCAGGTCGCCGACCAGCCCGCCGGCAGCACCTGCACCTTCATGCGGCGGCGGCAGGCCGAGCAGTAGCGGGGCGGCTCCAGGCGCCGGGCGGCGGCGCAGGCGGCGTGGTCGCCCTCGGCCGCCCGCTCACCGCACCTGTCGCACCACGCCGCCGCCGTCGTCATCGCCGCTCCGCTCACAGCGTCGCCGAGAGGGCCTTGACCGGCATCTTCAGGTCGTCGAGCAGCGCCAGGTCGGCGCTGGCCGGGCGGCCGAGCGTGGTCAGGTAGTTGCCGACGATCACCGCGTTGATGCCGCCCAGCAAGCCGTCGCGCGTGCCGAGGTCGCCGAGCGTGATCTCGCGGCCACCCGCGTACCGCAAAATCGTGCGCGGCATGGCGAGCCGGAACGCGGCGATCGCCCGCAGCGCGTCCTTGCCCTCCACCACCGGGCGGTCGCCGAGTGGCGTGCCCGGGCGGGGGTTGAGGAAGTTGAGCGGCACCTCGTGCGGGTCGAGCTCGGCCAGCTGCGCCGCGAACTCCGCCCGCTGCTCCACCGTCTCGCCGAGCCCCAGGATGCCGCCGCAGCACACCTCCATGCCCGAGTCGCGGACCATGCGGAGGGTGTCCCAGCGCTCCTCCCACGAGTGGGTGGTTACCACGTTCGCGAAGTACGAGCGGGAGGTCTCCAGGTTGTGGTTGTAGCGGTGCACGCCCATCTCGACCAGCTCGTCGACCTGCGCCTGGGTGAGCATGCCCAGCGACGCGGCGACCTGGATGTCCACCTCGGCGCGGATGGCGGCGACGCCCTCGCGCATCTGCTTCATGAGCCGCTCGTCCGGCCCGCGGACGGCGGCCACGATGCAGAACTCGGTCGCGCCCGTCGCCGCGGTCTGCTTGGCCGCCTCCACCAGCGAGGGGATGTCGAGCCACACCGAGCGGACCGGCGAGGTGAAGAGGCCGGACTGGGAGCAGAAGTGGCAGTCTTCGGGACAGCCGCCGGTCTTCAGCGAGACGATGCCCTCGACCTCCACCTCCGGCCCGCACCACCGCATGCGCACGTCGTGGGCGATCTGTAGCGCGTCCGGCACGTGCTCGTCGGGCAGCCGCAAAACGGCCGACACGCCGGCCTCGTCGAGGCCGACGCCGCGTTCGAGCACCTGGGTACGGGCGAGGTCGAGGATCTCTGGCATGGTCGTACCTTACAAGGGGGATGTCGAGGTGAATCGTGAGTGAGTGGCTAGAGCGACTCGAGCGCAAGGCCGGGCTGCGCGCCAAGGCGGGGCTCGCCCGGGAGCTGCGACACCGGGCTCCGGGCGACGGCGTGGTCGATCTCGCCGGCAACGACTACCTCGGGCTCGCCACCCACCCGGACGTGATCGCGGCGGCGCGGGCGGCGCTCGACGCGTACGGGCTGGGCGCCACCGGCTCCCGCCTCGTCCGCGGCTCGACCGGCGCTCATCGCGACCTCGAGGATCGCCTCGCCGGGTGGCTGGGCGCCGAGGCCGCGCTCGTGTACTCCTCCGGCTACCTGGCCAACCTCGGCGCGGTGCGGGCGCTGACCCGGCCGCGTACGCTCCTCGTCTCCGACGCGCACAACCACGCCTCGCTGATCGACGGGTGCCGCATCTCCGGCGCGGAGGTGGTCGTCACCCCGCACGCGGACGTGGCGGCGGTCGACGCGGCCCTGGCCGCCGCGCCCGGGCGGCCGGCGGTAGTGGTGACCGAGTCGATCTTCTCGGTCGACGGCGACCTCGCCCCCCTCGCCGACCTGCACGCGGTGGCCCGCCGCCACGGCGCGCTGCTGCTGGTCGACGACGCGCACGCGCTCGGCGTGATCGGCCCGTCCGGCGCGGGCGGCGTCGCGGCCGCCGGCCTTGCCGGCGAGCCCGACGTGGTGGTCACCGCCACGCTCTCCAAGTCGCTCGGCGCCGCCGGCGGCATCATCGCCGGCCCGGCGCCGCTGACGCGGCACCTGGTGGACACCGGGCGCACCTTCATCTTCGACACCGCGCCACCGCCGGCCGTCGCCGCCGGCGCGCTCGCCGCACTGGAGGTGGCCCGCGCCTCCGACGGCCGCCGCGCGGAGCTCACCGACCGTGCCGCCACACTTGTACACCGCCTACGTGCCGCCGGCCTCGACGTCACCGAGCCGGCCGGGGCGGTGGTGTCGGTGACCGCACCCGGCCCGGAGACCGCGGTGGCGTGGGCCGCAGACTGCCGCGACCGCGGTGTGGCCGTAGGCTGCTTCCGTCCACCTTCCACTCCGGACAGTCGGGCCCGGCTGCGGTTGACGGTCAACGTCGGCGTGCCGCGGGCCGACTTCGACCGGGCCCTCGACGTGATCGTGGAGTGCGCACCGTGACGGACGAATGGCGCGGTCCGGTCGTGGTGACCGGGACCGATACGGATGTCGGCAAGACCGTCGTCACCGCTGCGGTCACGGCGGCCGCGCAGGCCGCCGGGCTGCGGGTCGCGGTGGTCAAGCCGGGCCAGACGGGCACCTCCACGGGTGCACCCTCCGATGTAGACGTGGTCAACCGGCTGGCGAGCCCGGCGACCGCCCGCACGCTCGCGTCGTACCCGGACCCGCTGGCCCCGCTCGCCGCCGCGCGGGTGGCGGAGCTGCCCCCGCTGGAGCTGTACTCGGTGGTCGACGACGTCCGCGCCGAGGTCGAAAAGCACGACCTGGTGCTGGTCGAGGGCGCCGGCGGGCTGCTGGTGCCGATGGGCCTGCGCCCGTCCGGCGAGCCGTGGACCGTCGCCGACCTGGCGGTCTCGCTCGACGCGCGGGCCGTGGTGGTCAACCGCGCCGGCCTCGGCACGCTCAACCACACCGCACTCACGCTGGAGGCGCTCGACCGCCGCGGCGTCTCGGCCGGCGTGGTGCTCGGTGCGTGGCCCGCCGAGCCGGAGCTCGTGCACTGGGAAAACCTCGCCGAGCTGCTCCCCAACCTGGTCGGTGCCCTACCGGACGGCGCCGGCGGCCTCGATCCGGGCGTCTTCCAGCGCAGCGCGCCGGGCTGGCTGACCCCACTCCTGTACGGCGTCCTGGACGACTGGCGGGTGTGGGCGGAGGACGCCTCCTAGCGGCGTCGGATCACGAAGGCGTCCGGCATCCGGAAGGAAAGGTTGTCGGGGCACCACGGGGGTCTCACCACGTCGGCCTTGTGGAGTAGCGCGGCGGTCTCGGCCACCACGACGGACGCCTCCATGCGGGTGAGCTGGGCGCCGACGCAGCGGTGGGCGCCCGCGCCGAAGGCAAGATGCCGCCGCGATCCCCGCTGACCCGGACGGAAGTCGTCCGGATTGGGGACGACCGCCCCGTCTCGTCCGGCGCGCGCGAGCCACAGCACCACGCTCGTGCCGCGGGCCAGCGGCGTGCCGCCAAGGACCGTGTCGCGGGAGGCCACCCGCCGCCACGTGACGATCGGCGGCACCAGGCGCAGGCCCTCTTCGACCACGTCGTCCACCGAGACGCTGCCGGCCCGCAGCCCGTCGAGCACCGCCGGCTCGCCGGCCAGCCGGTGCAGCAGCAGGGTGAGAAACTGCGAGGTCGTCTCCTGCCCCGCGACCAGCAGGAAGAAGAGCGCGCCAACCACGACGTCGAGGCTGTCGGTGTGCGCCCGCAGGTCGGCCGCCAGCCCCGGCCCCTCCTTGGCGAACTCGCGCAGCACCGCGTGAAACCGCCCCACGATCTCGGCCAGGGCGAGCTGGCGGTCGAGCGCCACCGGTGCCCAGAAGAGCTCCAACGCCGCCCGGGTGAACTCCTTGACCACCGCCGCCTCGGCGTCGGGCAGCGCGACGAGGCGGGCGAGCACCAGCAGGGGCAGGTCGGCGGCGAGGTCCGCGTACAGGTCGACGGGCAGCCCGGCGTCGAGATCGGCCGCCAGCCGCGTGACCCGCCCCCGCACGACGCCGGTCAGCCAGGCCCGCTGCTCCTCCACCCGCTTCGGATGCAGCGCGTCGGCGACGATCGCCCGGATCGCGGGGTGGCTCGGGTGCCCGTTGTTGGCCAGGGTCGGCGGCAGCCGGAACCGGTGGTGGGTGAGTATCCGCAGCGCCGTGACGGGGATCGGGGTCATCGCGTCGAGCGCGTTGTCGGGGCGGAACGTCTCCTGGTCGGCGAGCACCTCCCGGACGAGGGCGTGGCGCGTCACGACGAGGTGCTCGACCCCGACGTGGTCCGCGACGGTCGCGACGTCGGGAAACTCCCGCGCCCCCACCTCCCAGGTCCGGAACAGCACGCCGGCCACGCTACCCGGCCGACCTCGAGCGACGCCCGAGCGTGTGTGCTCCGCCTATGTCTCGGCGGGTTCGATGTCGCTGTCGATGCGGCTGCCCTCCTGGGCGGCGATGCGGTACGCCTCGGTGATCTCGTTCGCCGCGAAGCACGCGTTGGCCAGGTTCATCTGGCAGATCAGCGTGTACGGGTGGTCGGCGCCCAGGGCGTGGACGAACCGCGCCGCCGTGTCCTCGATCAGCTTCCGCGCGACCGCGCTGTCGCCAACGCGCATTCGGAAGATCGCAAGGTCGTTGGCCGCGGCCAGGGTGAACGGGTGGTCGGCGCCGCGGACCTCGCGATAGCGGGCCAGCACGTCCTCGGCGAGCTGGCAGGCCTCGTCGTGGTCGCCTCGGGCGGAGCGGCGGCGAGCGTGAGCGGATGGTCGGTGGGGAGGGCCTCGCGGGCCACGGCCAGAGTCTTGGCCAGCCGCTCCTGAGACCGTTCCAAATCGCCGACGTCCCGCAGGTCGCGGCCCGTACCGAATCCCGACTCCCAGGGTCAGGGCCTGCGCCGAGCCGGTGACCCTTTCGCGTCGCAGCAGGGTTTCCTCGTCGAGGTCCATCGCTTCACGCTCAGCCTATTTGGCAAGGATCTCCCAGACCGTGGTGTGCTTGATCGCGGCGTCCTCCAGCGTCGCTACCACCGGGACCTCGTAGGAGGCCAGCTTTCGTAGCCCGGCTGGAGGTAGGTATGCACGTCCGGGGTCGCCGACCAGCACCGCCGTGCCGGCCCGCACCGCGCGTTGGAAGTACGCCATCATCCGGGTCGCCATCTCGCGGCTGTAGAAGACGTCCCCGGCCAGGATCACCTCGGCGTCGGGTCGTTCGTCGAGGACGTCGCGCTCGACGGCGGTCACCGTGACCGTGTTGGCGGAGGCGTTCGCGGCTACGGCGGCCGTCGAGAGCGGGTCGATGTCCACCGCCGTCACCGAGGCGGCGCCGGCCTTCGCCGCGGCGATCGCGACAAGGCCGGAGCCGGCCGCCAGGTCCAGCACCCGCCGGGCGGTGACCAGCGACGGGTTGTCCAGGACGTAGCGGGCCAGGGCCTGGCCGCCCGCCCAGGCGAAACCCCAGAACGGCGGGGGTTGCTGGCCGGACGAGGAGGTCTCGGTCCGCTCCCACAGGGCGATGGCCTCCTCCGCCTGGTGGAGGAGGATTTCGGGCACCAGCGGGACCGGGGAGAGGCGGGTGTGCGCCTGGACGAAGCCGAGGGAGTCGGTCACCCGTCGAATCCTAATATTGACCGTTTTGCTGACCGGTGTCCGACTCCATCCATCGATGAATATGAGCATGATGGCTGAGTGGCGAGTCAGGATAGCTTTCTGGAAGTGACGTGGACCGACGAGGTCACCGGCAAACACGGCTACCTCGTCATCGACCGGCTGGTGCGCGGTGCGGCCAGCGGGGGCCTGCGGATGCGCGAGGGGTGCACGCTCGACGAGGTGCGCGATCTCGCCCGCGGGATGACCCTCAAAGAGGCTGTCGTCTACTCCCCGGACGACGCCTACGTTCCATTCGGCGGGGGGAAGGGCGGCATCGACTGCGCACCCCACGACCCGGGTGCGCGCGGTGTCATGGCGCGGTACGTGGCCGCGATGAAGCCGCTGCTCCAGTCGTACTGGTCGGCGGGCGAGGACCTCGGCGTGCGGCAGGACGTGCTGGAGGAGGTGGCCCTCGAGGCGGGGCTGCGCTCGACCATCGACGCGGCGTTGCGGCTGGTACCGGACCCGGCGGAGGCGCTCGACCGGGTGCGGGCCGGCTTCGCGGTCGACGTGGACGGTGTGAGCCTGGCCGACCAGGTCGGGGGCTACGGCGTCGCGGAGGTGACGCTCGCCGCGGCGGCGCGACTCGGGATCGAGGAAAGAGCGAGGGCGGTGGTACAGGGCTTCGGCTCGATGGGTGGGGCCACGGCCCGCTACCTGGCCCGGGCCGGCGTTCCCGTCGTGGGCATCTGCGACGCGCTCGGGGTCGTGTGGCATCCGGACGGCCTCGACGTGGAGGCGCTGCTGCGCACCCGCGACCGCTACGGGCGCGTGGACCGGCGCGTGCTGCGACCCGGCGACCGCGAGCTGCCCCGGGAGGAGTGGCTGGCGGTCGAGGCGGAGATCCTGGTGCCGGCGGCGCTCTCGTACGTGCTCACCGAGGCCAACGTCGGCGCGGTCAACGCGCGGCTGGTGGTGGAGGCGGCGAACGTGCCGACCACGGCCGGTGGCGAGGCGGCGCTCACCGCCCGGGGCGTACCGGTGATCCCGGATTTCGTCGCCAACCTGGCGACGAACGCCTGGTGGTGGTGGACGCTGTTCGGCGACATCGCGCCGACGGCGGAGGCCTCGTTCGCGAAGATCTCGACCACGCTGCGCGGGCTGCTCAACGAGATGCTCGACCGCGCTGCCCGCGCCGGCGGCTCCCCCCGGGCCGCCGCGCTGGCGATGGCGAACGAGCGAGCGGCCGAGCTACCGCGCTAACCCGCCCGTGACGAGGCGGTCGAAGTCCGGCGCCCAGGACCATCGGTTGCCGAACTGGATCTCGTTCGGACCCGCGCGCAGGGTGAGTGTGATCGTGGTCGAACCCACCGTGTCCCAGCCGCCCGTGGGCGGGAAGTCGACCACGGTGGCGAAGGCGCCGTTCACCTCGACGGCGGCGGCCCGGCGCTCCCGGCTGACGTAGTAGATCGTCACCCGGTGCGGCCCGGCCGCCACCGTCGTCACGCCGGTGAACGTGAGCGTGTTGTCGCGGCCTTCGCCGACCCAGCCCACCACGCTGCCGCCGGACGCGCCGTCCAGTTCGCGTGGCGCGGCGCGGCCACCCAGGCGGTTGCCCCGCGCCTCCGCCTCGTACGAGGTCGGCGTGGCCGGCGTCGGCGGCGGGCTGGGCGAGGTCGTGCCCCGGGGCGGGGCGGCTTCCTCCTCGGCGGGTGGGGGAGCAGGGGGTGGTGCCACCGGCGCTTCCGGCGTGGACGGCGACGGCGCCGGCGACTCGGAGACGGCCGAGACGTCGGGCGGCCACTGGAGGGGCGGTGCCTGGCCGCGCGGCGAAGAGGGACCGTCGGATGTGCCGAACAGCGCGATCGGGATGCTCGCCAGCGCCGCGGCGGCCAGCACCAGCAGCGGCCACAGCCACCGCCGAGCCAGGCCCGGTCTGTGCGTGGTCACATCCGGGGAAACGTGCGCCATCGCCGGGATCACCGCGGGCAGCTGCTGGGTCGGGGCGTCGAGGGTGCGGAACTCCGCCGTCTCCTCGCTGCCCGCTTCGGACACCGCCGCCCCCTCTGTCCATTATGGAATGATCGAGGGCGCCCGGCGCCGCCGGAGTGAGGGTACGCGAACTGTCTGGCGACTCAGGAGGAGGGGTGCACCCGTGCCTCGGCCGCCCGCCACGCCGCCTCCGCACCCGGTGTGGGCTGGTAGGACCGCAGCTCCTGGGTGCGCCGCAGCAGGGCACGCAGGTCGTCCAGACCGCCTTCTACGACACCGAGTGCGCGCGCCTGCACCAGCGCGTTACCGAGCGCGGTCGCCTCGACCGGGCCGGCGACCACGGGCAGCCCGCAGGCGTCGGCGGTGAGCTGGCAGAGCAACTCGTTTCGCGCGCCGCCGCCCACGATGTGCACCGCGTCGACGTCGCGGCCGGAGAGCGCGCACGCCTCCCGCACGGCACGGCGGTGGGCGAGCGCCAGACTGTCCACAATGCACCGTGTGAACGCGGCGGGCGACGAGGGTACCGGCTGCCCGCTGGCCTGGCACGCGGCGGCGATGCGGGCCGGCATGTCGCCCGGCGGCAGGAAGACGGGGTCGTCGACGTCGACGAGCGTGCCGAGCGCGGGCTCCCGGGCGGCGGCCGCCAGGAGGTCGGCCACCTCCGCCGCCCCCCACGCGCGCATCGACTCCTGGAGCACCCACAGCCCCATCACGTTGCGCAGGTAGCGGACCGTGCCGTCGACGCCGGCCTCGTTGGTGAAGTTGGCCGCGCGGCTCGCCTCGCTGAGCACCGGCTCAGGCAGCTCGACGCCGACCAGCGACCAGGTGCCGCAGGAGATGTAGGCGAACCGCTCACCCTCGGCCGGCACCGCGACCACCGCGGAGGCCGTGTCGTGCGAGCCGACGGCGGTCACGGGCAGGTCCATCTCCCGGACCACGCCGGCGGGATCGCCCGGCCGTCTCAGCTCGCCGAAGAGCCGCGCCGGCAGGCCCGCGCGGGCGATCAGATCCGACGACCATTCCCGGGTACGCACATCGAGCAGCTGGGTCGTGGAGGCGTTCGTGACCTCGGTGCCGGCGACGCCGGTGAGCCAGTAGGAGAGGAGGTCCGGCATGAGCAGCATCCGCTCGGCGGCCGCCAGCCCGGCGGTGTCCGCGGCGGCCGAGAGCTGGAAGAGGGTGTTGAAGGGCAGCAGCTGGAGGCCGGTCGTGCCGTACAGCCACTCGGCGCCGAGCTTGGCGACGACCGTGTCCATCACGCCGTCGGTGCGCGCGTCGCGGTAGTGCACCGGGTTGCCGAGCAGCGCGCCGTCGCGGTCGAGCAGGCCGTAGTCGACCGCCCACGAGTCGATGCCGACGCTCGCCAGGTCGGGGTGCCGGGCCGCGGCCATGCGCAGCCCGGTGAGCACCTCCGTGTACAGGCGCAGCGCGTCCCAGTGCAGCGTGTCGAGCAGCCGCACGGGGCCGTTGTCGAAGCGGTGCGCCTCGGCCAGCGCCAACCTGTCGGCCGCGACCGAGGCGACCATCACCCGGCCGCTGGCCGCGCCGAGGTCGACGGCCGCGACGGTCGCCGTGTTCATCGCAGGAACGCGGCCGCGACGCCGGCGTCGACCGGCACGTGCAGGCCGGTGGTGTGGGTCAGGTCGCCGGCCGTGAGCGCGAAGACCGCGTTGGCCACGTGCTCGGGCAGGACCTCCCGCTTGAGGAGTGTGCGCTGGGCGTAGAAAGCGCCGAGCTCCTCCTCCGGGATGCCGTAGGTGGCCGCCCGCTGGGCGCCCCACCCGCTCGCGAAGATGCCGGAGCCGCGGACGACGCCGTCGGGGTTGACGCCGTTGACCCGGATGCCGTGCGCGCCGAGCTCGGCGGCGAGCAGGCGTACCTGATGGGCCTGGTCTGCTTTGGCGGCGCCGTAGGCGACGTTGTTGGGGCCGGCGAAGACGCTGTTCTTGCTGGAGATGTAGACGATGTCGCCGCCCATGCCCTGGTCGACGAGCGCCCGCGCGGCCTCCCGCGAGACGAGGAACGACCCGCGCGCCATCACGCCGTGCTGGATGTCCCAGTCGGCGTCGGTGGTCTCCAGCAGCGACTTGGAGATGGAGAGGCCGGCGTTGTTGACCACCAGGTCGAGCCCGCCGAACGCGAGCAACGCCTGCCGGATCGCCTCCTGTACCGCGGCGGTGTCGGTGACGTCGACGGTCACGGGCACGGCGGCGTCGGTACCACCGATCTCGGCGGCGACGGTGGCCGCGCCCTCCGCGTTGCGGTCCGCGACGACCACGCAGGCGCCCTCGGCGGCGAGCCGGAGCGCGATCGCCCGGCCGATGCCCGAGCCGCCGCCGGTCACCAGCGCGATCCTCGTGGCGAGCGGCTTGGGCTTGGGCATGCGCTGGAGCTTGGCCTCTTCGAGGGCCCAGTACTCGATGCGGAACTTCTCCGCCTCGCTGATCGGCTGGTACGTGGAGATGGCCTCGGCGCCGCGCATCACGTTGATCGCGTTGAGGTAGAACTCGCCGGCGACGCGGGCGGTCTGCTTGTTGGCGCCGTACGAGAACATGCCGACGCCGGGGACCAGCACGATCGCCGGGTCGGCGCCGCGCATCGGCGGGCTGTCGGGCGCGGCGTGCTGCGCGTAGTAGGCGGCGTACTCGGCGCGGTACTGCGCGTGCAGCTGCTTGAGCCGGGTCGTCACCTCGTCGAGGGGCGCGGTCGGCGGCAGGTCGAGCACGAGCGGGCGCACCTTGGTACGCAGGAAGTGGTCCGGGCACGAGGTGCCGAGCGCGGCGAGGCGCTGGTGCTCGGCGCGGGCCAGGAAGTCGAGCACCTGGTCGGTGTCGGTGTAGTGGCCGACCTGCCGCCGGTCGGTGCTGGCCAGGCCGCGGACGATCGGGGCGAGCGCGGCGGCGCGGGCGTGCCGCTCGGCTTCGGGCAGCGCGGTGTACCCGTCGACGATCGGACCGAACGGCTCGGGGCGGCCGCGCTCGTCGACGAAGGCCTGCGCGGTGCGGATGATCTCCAGCGAGTTGGCCTCGCACTCCTCGCTGGTGGCACCCCACGCGGTGATGCCGTGGCCGCCGAGGATCACGCCGATCGCGCGGGCGTTGGCCTGCTTGACGGCGGCGATGTCGAGGCCGAGCTGGAAGCCGGGCCGCCGCCAGGGCAGCCACACCACCCGGTCACCGAAGCACTCCTTGGTCAGCGCCTCGCCGTCGGCCGCGGTCGCGAACGCGATGCCGGCGTCCGGGTGCAGGTGGTCGACGTGCGCGGCCTCCACCAGACCGTGCATCGCGGTGTCGATCGAGGGCGCGGCGCCACCCCGCCCGTGCAGGCAGTAGTCGAACGCGGCCACCATCTCGTCTTCGCGTTCGACGCCGGGGTAGACGTCGACGAGCGCGCGCAGCCGGTCGAGCCGCAGCACCGCCAGGCCGGCCGGTGTCAGCGTGCCGAGGTCGCCGCCGGAGCCCTTGACCCACACCAGGTCGACCGGCTGGCCGGTGACCGGGTCGGTGTCGGTGCCCTTGGCGGAGGTGTTGCCGCCGGCGTAGTTGGTGTTGCGCCGGTCGGCGCCGAGCCGGTTGGATCGGGCGATCAGGTCGTCAACCGTGGACACGAGTTCAGGCTCCCCATCCGGCTTGCTGGCCGCCGACCCGTTCGGCGACGATCTTGTCTGCGTAACCCGACCCCTTGTAGGCGGCGATCGGGTCGGCCTCCAGACCCATCTCCTGCCGGACCTCGGCCAGCAGGGGGCGCACGTCGGTGTTGTAGGCGTCCATGAAGACCGCGTTCGCGCCGAGCACGTCACCGCTGTTTTGGGCGGCGGCGAGGGCGTCGTGGTCGACCAGCAGGGCTTTGGCCGTGGCTTCCTGGACGTTCATGACCGAGCGGATTTGCGCCGGGATCTTGGGCTCGATGTTGTGGCACTGGTCGAGCATGAACGCGATCCCCGCCTCCGGCTTGAGCGCGTCCGCCAGGACGATCTCGTGCATGATCCGGAACAGCTGGAACGGGTCCGCCGACCCCACCATCAGGTCGTCGTCGGCGTAGAAGCGCGAGTTGAAGTCGAAGGCGCCGAGCTTTGCCTCGCGGAGCAGGAACGCGACGATGAACTCGATGTTGGTGCCCGGGGCGTGGTGGCCGGTGTCGATCACCACCTCCGCCTTCGGGCCCAGCCGTAGGCAGTGGGCGTAGGCGGTGCCCCAGTCCGGGACGTCGGTGGTGTAGAAGGCGGGTTCGAACAGCTTGTACTCCAGCAGCAGCCGCTGGTCGTCGCCCAACGCGTCGTAGGTCTCCTGGAGCGCCTCGGCCAAGCGGTCCTGGCGGGCGCGGATGCTGTCCTGGCCGGGGTAGTTGGTGCCGTCGGAAAACCACAGCTTCACGTCCCGCACACCGATCTGGGCGGCGATGTCCACACACTCCAGCAGGTGGTCGGTGGCCTTGCGCCGGATCGCCGGGTCGGGGTTGGTCACCGAGCCGAGCATGTAGTCGTTGTCCTGGAACACGTTCGCGTTGATCGTGCCCAGCCCGACACCATGCTCCTTGGCGAACGCGGCCAGGTGGGTGTAGTCGTCGACCTTGTCCCACGGGATGTGCAACGCCACGGTGGGCGCGACACCGGTGTACCGGTGCACCTGGGCCGCGTCCTCGATCTTCTCGTACGGCGTGCGCGGCACACCCTGCTGCGCGAACACCTTGAACCGTGTGCCCGAGTTGCCGAACGCCCACGACGGCAACTCGATCCGCTGGGCTCGGAGCGCCGCGCGTACCGCTTCAGTCATCGAGGGCCTCCAGCTGGGTTTCTAGGTTGAAGATCTCGGGGAGCACCGTGAAGCCCTCGTCCGGCCGGCGGCCCCCGAGGTCTTCGAAGAACGGCGCCATCTCGGCCTGCCAGCGCGCGTTGACGTCGGTGCGCTCCATCGCGGCGAGCGAGGCCGCGAGGTCGTCGGTGCGGAAGTGGCCGACGAGCAGGCCGTCGTCGTGCAGGAAGAGCGAGTAGTCGTGCCAGCCGGCGTCGCGGAGGGCACGGAGCATGTCGGGCCACACGGCGGCGTGGCGCTCCCGGTACTCGGCAAGCCGGTCCGGCTTGACCCGAAGGATGAAGCAGACACGTCGCACTCGGCTAGCTCCCAGGCGCTGAATGAACCGTTTCAAGTGGTTGTCCACAAACATACGAGCGCCGTCGCGCGCATGTCAAGGACGGATGAACTGGCTGGACTCCCGCACAACGAGCTCGGGCTCGAAGACGACCTGTTGGTGCTGGTGGGTTTCGGGCTGGTTGGCCTCGTCGAGCAGGAGTCCGGCGGCGGTCTGTCCGAGGCGTTGGCGTGGTTGGCGGACGGAGGAGAGGGGCACGGCCGCGGCGGCGGCGAACTCGATGTCGTCGTAGCCGACCAGGGCGATGTCGTCGGGCACCCGCACCTGCTGGCGGGTCAGGCCCTGGAGCACGCCGAGGGCGAGCAGGTCGTTGGCGCAGAAGACGGCGGTGGCCCGGGAGTTTTTCGGCTGGCCGAGGATGCGGGCCGCGGCGTCGCGTCCGGCGACAACGGTGAGGGCGGGTGTGTCGTACCGGCGCAGGTGCTCGTCTTCGCTCAACCCCGCGTCCTCGAGCGCTTGGAGCGCCCCGTCGTAGCGGTCGCGGACCTGCTCCAGGCGGTGCGGTCCGCCGACGAAGGCGATCCGCCGGTGGCCGCTCTCCACCAGGTGTCGCATCGCCAGCTCGCCACCGAGCCGGTCGTCGACGGAGACCGAGCAGAGGTCGGCCTGCGGTGACCGCCGGTCGAGCAGGACCACGAGCACGCCGCGGTCGCGGAGGCGGTGGAGGCGTTGGCTGGCGTCGTCGATGGGGGTGATGAGGACGCCTTGGACGCGTTGTTCTTCGAGGAGGTCGAGGTAGGCGTTTTCTTTGGTGAGGTCGCCGTCGCTGTTGCAGAAGATGACGGCCATGCCGGCGGCGCCGGTGGTGTCTTCGACGCCTTTGGCGACGTCGGTGAAGAAGGGGTTGGCGACGTCGAGGACGACCAGGCCGAGGGTGCGGCCGCGGCCGCGGCGCAGTTGGCGGGCGGCGTCGTTGGGCACGAAGCCCAGCTCGGTGATCGCGGCCAGCACGCGCGAACGCGTCGTGGGCGCGACGATGTCCGGCCGGTTGAGGACGTTGGAGACAGTGCCAACGGAGACTCCAGCGTGGTTGGCCACGTCGCGGATGCTCACCGCTGGTCCCGCCACCCGTGGCTCCCGTCTGCCGTCCCGCTTTTCCACACCGTAGTGTGCCATGAGTATAGGCAAGCGCTTTCCGAGAGGACGACATGGTGGAGTTGCAGGTAGCCGGACGGCCGGTCGCGGACTACGTCGTGGCGCCCGAGGTCGACCCAGAGCACGGTCCCCGGCCGTACCTGCACCCGGTGCGCACGCTGGGCGGCGTGACCGTGACCGACGTGCTCCCCGAGGACCACCGCTGGCACCTGGGCGTGAGCGTCGCCATGCAGGACGTCGACGGCACCAACCTGTGGGGCGGCCGCACGTATGTCCGGGGCACCGGCTACACCTGGCTCGACGACCACGGCCGCATCGCGCACGACGAGTGGCTGGATCAGTCGGACGAGCGGCTGGCCGCGCGGCTGCGGTGGCTGGACCGCGCCGGGGAGACCCTGCTCGTCGAAGAACGGGTCGTCACCGCCTCGCCCGCCCCGCTGGGCTGGACCCTCGACTTCGCCTTCACGCTCGCCGCCCCGCCCGGCGCGGCGGTGACACTGGGCAGCCCGGCGACCAACGGCCGCCCCGGCGGCGCCGGCTACGGCGGCTTCTTCTGGCGCCTGGCGCCGGGCGTGCCGGAAGTCTTCACGTCCACTGTGGATGGCGAGGAGAAGTGCAACGGCAGCGCCGATCCGTGGCTGGCCGTACGGGGCGCCGGCTACACGCTCGTCTTCACCGGGATCGAGGGCGACGACCGCTGGTTCGTGCGGGCGGCCGACTATCCGGGCGTGTGCGCGGCTCTGGCCTGGGAGCGCCCGCTGACCATACCGGCCGGCGGCACGCTCAGCCGGCGGTACAGCGTGCTCGTGGCGGACGGCGCCCTGGAGCGTGAAACCATTCAATGACGGGCGACGGACGGGTTGGGTGCCGGCCCGGCGGAAGGGCGCCGTAGGCTCTCATGCATGCGCCAGGAGTGGCACCAGGTTCGTAATCCCGGGCTCGAGATCGGACGCCCGACCGACGACTCTCCCGAGGTCAGGGCGTTGGGCCTTGACCGCTGGAGGACCCTGCCGAGGGCACAGACGCCGCCGTGGCCGGACGTAGCCGTGGTCGACGAGGTGTGCGCCGTGCTCGACAACGTGCCGCCCATCGTCGCGCCATACGAGGTCGACCAGCTGCGCGATCGGCTCGCGCTCGTGGCGGCGGGCGAGGCGTTTCTGCTTCAGGGCGGCGACTGTGCCGAGACGTTCGCCGACAACACCGACAGCCACCTCTCCGCCAACGCGCGCACGCTGCTCCAGATGGCGGTCGTACTCACATACGGGGCGTCGCTCCCCGTGGTGAAGGTGGCCCGGGTCGCCGGCCAGTACACCAAGCCGCGATCGGCGCTGACCGACGCACTGGGCCTGCCGGCCTACCGGGGCGACCTGATCAACTCGCTGGACGCCACGCCCGAGGCGCGGGTGGCCGATCCGCAGCGGATGATCCGGGCGTACGCCAACTCGGCCGCCGCGATGAACATGCTCCGCGCCTACCTCGGCGGCGGGCTCGCCGACCTGCACGCCGTCCACGACTGGAACAAAGGCTTCGTGCGCGACTCGCCCGCCGGCGAGCGCTACGAGGCGATCGCGCGGGAGATCGACCGGGCCCTCGCGTTCATCCAGGCGTGCGGCATGACCGACGACGACGCGCTGCGCACCGTCACGCTCTACTGCTCGCACGAGGCGCTGGCGCTGGAGTACGACCGGGCGCTCACCCGGGTCGCCGGCGGCCGGGCGTACGGGCTGTCCGGCCATTTCCTGTGGGTGGGCGAGCGCACGCGGCAGATCGACGGCGCGCACATCGACTTCGTGTCGCGCCTGGCCAACCCGATCGGCGTCAAGCTCGGCCCGACCACCACGCCGGAGCAGGCGATCGAGCTGTGCGAAAAGCTCAACCCGGACAACGTGCCGGGCCGCCTCACGCTCGTCTCCCGGATGGGCAACCACAAGGTGCGCGACGCCCTCCCGCCGATCGTGGAGAAGGTCACCGCGAGCGGCGCCAAGGTGGTCTGGCAGTGCGACCCGATGCACGGCAACACGATCGAGTCGTCCAACGGATACAAGACCCGCCACTTCGACCGGATCGTCGACGAGGTGCTGGGCTACTTCGAAGTGCACCGCAACCTCAACACCCACCCGGGCGGCCTGCACATCGAGCTGACCGGCGAAGACGTCACCGAGTGCCTCGGCGGCGCGCAGGCGATCGAAGACGTGCACCTGCCCGACCGGTACGAGACGGCCTGCGACCCCCGCCTCAACACCCAGCAGTCGCTGGAGCTGGCCTTCCTCGTGGCGGAGATGCTTCGTGGCTGAGACCGTCGACCTGCGCTCGGACACCGTCACCAAGCCCACCCCCGGCATGTGGCGGGCGATCGGCGAGGCCGACCTGGGCGACGACGTCTACGGCGAAGACCCGACGGTCAACGCGCTGGAGGCCGAGGTCGCCGCGCTCTTCGGCCACGAGGCGGCGCTCTTCACGCCGACCGGCTCGATGGCCAACCAGATCGCGCTCCAGCTCGTCACCCCGCGCGCCAGCGAGCTGCTGTGCGACGCCGATGCCCACGTGGTGACGTACGAGGTGGGCGCCGCCGCCGCGCTCGGCGGCATCTCCACCCGCACCTGGCCGGCGGCGGGCGGCGCCCTCGACCCGGACGTGGTCGCCGCGATGATCCGCACCCGCGCGCCCTACGTGGTCGCCACCGAGGCGATCGCCGTCGAGCAGACCCACAACCGCGCCGGCGGCGAGGTCATCCCGCTGGCCACGCTCGAGCGCCTCCGCCAGGTCGCCGACCAGGCCGCGGTGGCGCTGCACTGCGACGGCGCCCGCATCTGGAACGCCCACGTCGCCGAGGGAGTGCCGCTCGCCACCTACGGCCGGCTCTTCGACACGCTCTCGGTCTGCCTCTCCAAAGGCCTCGGCGCACCGGTGGGCTCGCTGGTGGTCGGCGGCGCCGAGCGGATCGCCGAAGGCCGGCTGATCCGCAAGCGCCTGGGCGGCGGCATGCGCCAGGCGGGCGTGCTGGCCGCGGCCGGCCGCTACGCCCTCGCCAACCACATCGAGCGCCTCGCCGACGACCACGCGCGGGCGGCGCGGCTCGCGGACGCGCTGGCACCGTTCGGCGTGGTGAGCGGCACCGTCCGCACCAACATCGTCGTCCTCGACCTCAGCGCCGCCGCCCTCGACGCCCCCGCCCTCGCCGCCGCGGCCCGCGCCGACGGCGTGCTTGTCAGCGTGCTGGGGGCCCGCCTGGTGCGTCTGGTCACCCACCTCGACATCGACGACGCCGGCACCGACCGGGCCATCGAGACACTGACCCGCATCCTCAAGGCCTAGCGCTGGCGGGTCCGGCGTGGTCGTAGCGCCTTACAGAGGCATATTTGCCCCCGTCCGTGTCAGCTGCGGACCGTATGCTCCCGCGGGCACCGTTCCGGTCGGCGGCTCGCCAAGGCTCGCCGAAACCCCCGACCTCCACTGCCAGGTCCGCGGGCCAAGCCCTCCGCCGCCTTCGCGAGCACAGATGTGACGCAACAAAAGCCCTCGGTGATCTCTCGCGTCCTGTTGGTCGGAGTGTTTGTGGGTAGCCGTGACCAACAGCGGACGGGTGAGGCCGCGGGAGCGACGGTCTGGACCACGGCGGACGTCGCGGTAGCTCGCTAAAGGGTCCGGCGCATCACGACCCGGCGGCCGGTCGCGGGGCGGCGGCGGATGTCGAAGCCGGCCTTGGTGAAGAGCGCGACCGTGCCGGTGTAGAGCTCGGCCGGCGGGGGCGTGCGGCCGCTGCTGGTGTCGACCGGGTAGCCCTCAAGTGCCGCCGCGCCCGCGGCTCGGGCGTGCGCCACGGCCGCGTCGAGCATGGCCGCCGACACGCCGCCGCCGCGGCTGTCGCGGCGGGTGAAGAAGCACGGCACCGACCACACGCCGGCCTCCGCCGGCTCCTCGGGCTTGAGCGCGGGGGAGCGCAGGATCCGGGTGTACACGGTGCGGGGCGCGACCGTGCACCAGCCGACCGGCTGCCCTGCGGAGTATCCGAGCAGGCCGACCGCCTCGCCACCGTCCACAAGCGACTGGAGGGCGGCGCGGTTGCCGGCGTTGCCGTTGCGGCTGAACTCGCTGCCCGGCACCCGAAACCACATGCACCAGCAGCCCGAGTAGGCCCCGCTCGGCCCGAAGAGCTCGACCAGGTCATCCCACCGGTCGGCGGCGGCCGGGTGTACCTCGATCACGGCCGCCAGCTTACCTTGACAGCTATATGCCTCGCGAGGAATATAGGGCTTATGGAGAGATCCGACTACAAGCCCGGAGCCTTGGCCGATGTCGCCGCCGAGCGAGGTAAGGGTGACGAGTGGACGCTGGTGTTCATCCGCGACTTCCGCCACCCCCGGGAGAAGGTGTGGGGTGCGCTTGTCGAGCCGGGGCAGCTGCGCGAGTGGGCGCCGTTCGTGCCGGACCGCGACCTCGGCGGGGTGGGGCCGGCGGCGTTCACGATGCTCGGTGGCGAAGGGGAGCCCGAGACCACGCCCGGTGAGGTGCTGGAGGCCTTGCCGCCGGCGTTGCTGGTCTACGACTGGGGCGGCGACCTGATGCGCTGGGAGCTGGAGCCGACCGGGGAGGGGACCCGGCTGACACTGCGGCACACGGTGCGCGACCGCACCTGGGTGCCGATGGTCGCGGCTGGCTGGCACATCTGCCTCGACGTGGCCGACCTGCTGCTCGACGGCCGGCCGATCGGGCCCATCGTGGCCGACGAGGCGAAGGACTTCGGGTGGGAGGAGCTGCGCGACGGCTACGCCGAGCGGCTCGACCTGAGCTGAGCCGCTACGACGGGTCGGGGTGCTCGGTCACGTTTTGCAGGTAGAGCGCCTCGCCCAGCTTTTCGATGAGGCCGAGCTGGGTCTCCAGGTAGTCGACGTGGTGCTCCTCGTCTTCGAGGATGTCCTCGAAGATCTTGGCCGAGGTCACGTCGCCGATCGAGCGCATGTACTCGATGCCGCGGCGCAGCCGGTCGACCGCCTCCACCTCGATCTTCATGTCGCACTCGAACTGCTCCTTGACCGTCTCGCCGATCCGGAGCGCGAAGAGTTTCTGGTAGTTGGGCAGGCCCTCGAGGAAGAGGATGCGATCGGTCAGCACCTCGGCGTGGCGCATCTCGTCGATCGACTCGTGCTTCGTGTGCTTGGCGAGCTTGGTGTAGCCCCAGTTTTCCTGCATCTTGGCGTGCAGGAAGTACTGGTTGATCGCGGTCAGCTCCGCGGTCAACTGTTCGTTGAGAAACTCGATGACGCGAGCGTCGCCTTGCATGCCGAAGACCCCCACAGGTGAACGTGTGGGGGTGAGCCTACGCCCTATCGCAGGTCAGGCAGCCAGTGGCAGCAGCGTGTCGGCGGAGTTCTCCTCGTCGATCAAGTCACAGATGCGGTCCAGGCAGGTGCCACAGCCGGTGCCGGCGCCGCACGCGTCGCCCACGGACTCCTCGGAGCGCGCCCCCAGCCGGATGGCGGTGCGGACCTCGCCCTCGCGGACACGGGCGCAGATGCAGACGTACATAGACAGCCCTTACTGTGGTTAGCCTGGCCTCAGTAAGGGTGCCCTAAAGTGCCAGGTCACGCAAGGGCGCGGAGACTCTTTAGGTGCGCAATGTCCGAGGCATGGCCCACAAATCCCTCGGTGGGTGTTTCCACCACCACGGGTACGCCGGCGGTCGCCGGGTGGCGCATCAACTCGCCGAAGGCGGCCTCGCCGATCATGCCCTTGCCGATCGTCTCGTGCCGATCGCGGGTGGAGCCGCACGGGTCGCGGGAGTCGTTGGCGTGTACGAGCCACAGCCGATCGGGGCCCGCCGCCGCGACGAGCGCGTCGAGAGTCGCGGCCATGCCGCCCGGCGTGCCAAGGTCGTGGCCGGCCGCCCAGGCGTGGCAGGTGTCGAAGCAGACGCCCAGCCAGGGGTGGCGGTCGACCGCGTCGAGGTACGGCCCCAGGTGCTCCATCTTCGAGGCCAGCGAGCGGCCGCCACCAGCGGTCGGCTCGACGAGCAGCTTGGGCTCACCGGTCGCCGCGGCCCGGTCGAGCAGGGGGAGCAGCGCCTCGCCCATCTGCTTCAGCGCCACGCTCGCGTGGCCCTCGTCGACCGCGCTGCCGGCATGGAAGACCACCCCGGCGGCGCCGATCGCCGCGCCCCGGGCCAGCGCGTGGGCGAGGGTCTCCGCCGACCGCTCGACCGTGGCGGCCGTCGGCGAGCCGAGGTTGACCAGCAGGGAGGCGTGGATGTACGCGGCCAGCCCGCGCTCGGCGCACCCGGCCTGAAACGCCTCGTCCTGCGCCGGGTCGCCGGGCGGCAGCGCCCAGCCCCGGGAGTTGGAGACGTAGACCTGGGCGACCTCGGACCCGGCGCCGTCGACGTAGGGCAAGGCGGCCTTGGCCAGCCCGCCCGCCGTGGGGGTGTGGGAGCCGACGGGCCGCGGTTTTGCCGGCTCGCCGGCCCGCGCCGCGGGCCGTCTCCTCGGCCGGGTGCGGGCGGCGGGCTTAGAAGCACCCAATGACGACCTCGCTGCCGGGCGCGACCTGGGTGTTTTCCGTCGGGTTCTGGATGCGGACGACACCGTTGGGGTTGAAGTCGATCCGCACCCGCAGGCCCTGGCCCTCCAGCACCTGCTTGCCCTGCTGGCAGGGCAGGTCGATGACCCGCGAGACGGTGACCAGCGGCGGGCCCTTGCTGACCTCGAGCTTGATCTCCGCGCCCTGCTCGACGCCCGAGCCGCTGGTCGGGGTCTGCGCGATCACCTCGTCCTTGGCCCTGTTGTCGTCCTTGTACTGCTCGACGACCACCAGGCCGAGCGCTTGCAGCTGCGCGCGGGCGTCGTTGATGTTCTTGCCGACGACCTCGGGCACGGTGATCGGCGCGCGGCCCTTGCTGACCGTCACGGTCACCGTCGTGCCGGGCTTGACCTGGGTGCCGGCCTCCGGGTTGACGGCCAGGACGACGCCCTTGGGGAGCTTGTCGTCGAACTTGGCCGGGCCCTCCTTGAGCACCAGCTTGGCGCCCTCGATGTCGGCCTTGGCCTGGGCGAGGTCCTTGCCTACCACGTCGGGGACGTCGTAGCGCTCCGGGCCGAGCGAGAGGGTGAGCGTGAGCGTGCCGCCCTTGACGATCCGCGACGTCGACGGCGGATCCTGCGCGAGCACGACGTCTTTGGCGACCTGTTCGTCGTATCGACCGTCGGCGTACTGGATCTCGAAGCCACCGCTCGCGGCCCGTGCTTCCGCCTCGGCCTTGCTCATGCTGACCAGCTGCGGGGCGACCGTGTAGCGGCCGAAGCCGGCCCACCAGATGCCGATCACCGCGAGCAGCAGCAGGACCGCGGCGGCGGCCACGACCGCCAGGCGGGCGCGCGGGTCGCCGAGCAGCCGCAGGCGGATGCTGCCCAGCCGCTCGCCGATGCCCTCCGGGGGCGGCGGTGCGGCGCGGCGGCCGCGGCGCGTCGGCTGCGGCTTCTGCTCCGGCAGCCGGGCCCACGAGGGCCGGTCGACCGGTGAGATCGGAGCGACGATCTGGGTGGGCTGGGCCACCTGCCGCAGCACGGCGGTGCTCGCGTTGGCCGAGTTTCCCAGGTCGTCGCGGACCTGCTGCACCTCGGCGAGCAGCGCGCCGGCGTCGGTCGGCCGGGCGCCCGGGTCGCGCCGGGTGGCGCGGGCGACGAGGTCGTCGAGCGCCTCGGGCAGGTTGTGCACGATCGAGGAGGGCGGCGGCACGTCGCGGTCGACGTGCTGCCAAGCGACCTCGACCGGCTTGTCGCCGTCGTACGGCACGCGGCCGGTGAGCATCTCGAAGAGCACGATGCCCGCCGAGTACACGTCGGTGCGCGCGTCGGCGTGACCGTTGGTGACGAGCTCGGGCGCCACGTATGCCACCGTGGCCATCAGCTGGCCGCCGGCCTCGTCCTCGGCGCTGGCCTCGACCGCGCGGGCGAGACCGAAGTCGGCGACCTTGACCACGCTGTCGACGAGGTTTCCCGAACCGCCGCTCGGCGCCTCGGCCACCAGCACGTTTTCCGGCTTGACGTCGCGGTGGACGAGCCCGGCCCGGTGGGCGGCCGCGATCGCCGAGAGCATCTGCTCCAGGATCGCCAGCGCCTCGCCTGGGTTGAGCCGGCCGCGCTCGGCCAGCACGTCGCGGAGGGTGCGCCCGCGCACGTACTCCATCACGAGGTAGGGCAGGCCGCCGTGGGTGCCCTGGTCGTAGACGGCCACCACGTTGGGGTGGGTGAGCAGCGCGATCGTCTTGGCCTCGTCGGTGAACCGCTCGACGAAGCGCGCCTCGCGGACCTGGGCCGGGTTGATTATCTTGAGGGCGACCGTGCGCTCGAGCCGCTCGTCGACACCCATGTAGACGGTCGCCATGCCGCCACGGGCGACCCGACCGCGGATGCGGTAGCGCCCGTCGACCAGCGTGCCCAGCAAAGTGTCGGCGACCTGTATCTCCATCGGCAGGCAGTCTATGTCTTCCTCAGGCCCGGTGGCAGGAGCCTATCCACCTGCGGGCGGCGGGTCACTCGGTCCGGGTGTGGGGTCGGGCGATGCGGAGCCCGTCGGGGCCGGTGGAGTGCTGCTCACCGGCGGGTCCGGCGTCTCCGCCACGGGCGGTGGCGAGGTGGGCGTCGGCACCGGCGGGGTCACGCAGGCGCAGGTCGGCCGGGGCGCTCCCGGCCGCGCCGGCGCCTTGCCGAGCACCGCCCGCCCGCTCGGCGACGGCGCGGCCCCGCCCGCCGGCGGCGGCCCGGTCCGGCCGGGCGTCGCGCTCGGTACGGGCGCCACGCCCCGCACGGTCGGCGTCGGCGACGGGGCACCGGCCACCGCGGGCAGCTGCTTCGGCGGCGCCGTCTCCTCACTGGCCAGCGCGCTGAGGCCGTTGATCACCGCGAAGTAGGTGCCGGTGGCGCCGACCAGCGAGAGCGCCCCGAACGTCGTCGCGGCGAGCACCAGCCGCCGGCGCGGCCGGTGCACCGGCTCGTACTCCGGGTAGATCAGGTCGGTCGGTGCGTCGTCGACCGGCGGCACGGGCCGCCGGGTCAGGTCGTACCGGAGCGAGCGCCAGGCGCCCGACACCTCACGGCCAACGTTCCTCACGACAAGGTCCTTCCGGCGGCCGGCCAGGGGTCACCGCCGCCCGAAACGGGCGCGTCCGCCGGTCAAGCCGCCGGAACGCGCGGGGTACGGGGGAAAGTCAGGGGTGCTGGTGTGCTTCGGGTACGGCGTGGCAGGGTGAGCGGGTGACCGATTCCGCACCGGCATCCGGTGGACCCGCTGCCTGGCTGACCCTGCCGGAGGTCGCCGAGCGCCTCGAGCTGCCGGTCAACAAGGTCAACCAGATGGTCCGCGACCACGCGTTGCTCGCCGTGCGGCGAGACGGCGCGCTGAGGGTGCCCGCTGAGCTCGTGGTAAACCGCACCGTGCTCAAGCACCTCCCCGGCGTCCTTACGCTGCTGCACGACGCTGGGTACAACGACGAAGAGGCCCTGCGGTGGCTCTACGAGCCCGACGACACCCTTCCGGGTATGCCCGCGGACGCGCTCAGCACCGGCCGCGCCACCGAGGTCAAGCGGCGGGCGCAGGCGCTGGGCTTCTGACCGTGCGGCACCTCACCTATCTGGCCGTGCTCGCCGGCTGCCTCGCGGGGGCGCTCTGGCTCGAGCCGGCGCTGCGGGTGGGCGTGCTGCGGCAGTGGCGGCGCCTCCTGCTCACGCTGGCGCCGGTCGTGGCCGTCTTCGTGGTCTGGGATCTGCTGGCCATCGCCGCCGGTCACTGGAGCTTCGACCCGGCGCAGACCACGGGTGTCGTGTTTCCCGGCGGGCTGCCCCTCGACGAGCTGCTCTTCTTCGTGGTGGTGCCCGTTTGCGCGGTCCTCGGCTTCGAGGCGGTCCGAAAAGTCCTGGGCGACCGGTGACCTACACGGCGGCGGCGCTGCTGGGCGTGGCCGGTGCGGTGCTGGTCGACATCTTCGTGCTGCGCACCTGGCTGCTGCGGCGGCGGGTCTTCTGGGCGACGTACCCGATCATCGTGTTATTCCAGCTGATCTCCAACGGGATCCTGACCGGGCGGGGGATCGTCCGGTACGACCCCGACGCCATCCTCGGGCTCCGCCTGGTCTACGCGCCGGTGGAGGACCTGCTCTTCGGCTTCGCGCTGGTGCTGCTCACGCTCTCGACCTGGACCTGGTGGGGGCGCCGTGACCGGAGCGTGCCCGGATAAGGCCTTCCTCCCTCTGTGACCTGCCCGAACGGGCAATCGGCGGGGTTGATTCGACGAGGCTCGGCGGGGACACTTCGCCAACAGGCGCGCGCGCCGAGGGACGTGGGGGCCCAAGATGCGGCGTGGCGCGGGGGAGAAGGCTCAGGAGGGGGAGCCGGGTGACGACGGCGCGGCTCGCCGCGGTCCTGGAGGGTACGCGCCCGCCGGGGATCTACCGCTGGCTGTCCCGGGCGCACCCGAGCGCCGTGCGCCGCGAGCTCGCTGCCGTCGGCTGGGCCACACACCCGCTGGACGGCCGGGGCGTCACGGGCCGGCTGGACCTCCTGGACCGCTGCGCGGCCGAGCTGGCCTTTCCCGCGTGGTTCGGCCGCAGCTGGGACGCCTTCTACGACTGCCTCGGCGACCTGTCCTGGCTCGCGGGGCAGGGGCACGTGCTGCTCTGGGAGCAGTACGGCGTGCTCGCCCGCACCGATGCCAAGGCCTGGGGCCAGGCGTACCAGGTGCTCGGCGAAGCCACCGCCGCCCGCCGCGAGTCCGGCCTGCCCCCGCTCTACGTGCTGCTCCGCGGGCCGGGCCCGGCCGAAACACCGGACGGCAGGGGGCTGATCCCCACCCTGTAGCCGCGCGGCGATCACTCGTTGCGTGCGGTGGCGGCGGCGGCCAGGTCCCTCAGCACATCGCGGGCTTCGGCGGTGACGTCGGCGGCGGCGAGCGCGTCGAGGGCGACCGTGGTCAGCTCGGCGATGCGGGCCTCGGTGCGGTCGAGCGCCCCGGTCGCCGTGATCACGTCGCGCAGCGCGGCCACGCCGGCCGGGTCGAGGGCCGGGTCGCCGAGTCGGGTGTCCAGCAACGCCCGGTCGGCGGCGCCGCCCGCCTCGAAGGCCGCCGCCACCAGGTAGGTGCGCTTGCCCTCGCGCAGGTCGTCGCCGGCCGGCTTGCCCGTCTGCGCCGGGTCGCCGAAGACGCCGAGCACGTCGTCGCGGAGCTGGAACGCCTCGCCGAGGGGCAGCCCGTACGCCGACAGGCCGGCCAGCACCGCCGGGGGCGCGTCGGCCAGCGTGGCGCCGAGCAGCAGCGGCCGCTCCACCGTGTACTTGGCGGCCTTGTAACGGGCGACCTTGCCGGCCAGCTCGACCGACGTGTGTGCGGTGGCCTGGGCGAACACGTCGAGGTACTGCCCGACGGTGACCTCGGTGCGCATCTCGTCGAAGACCGGGCGGGCCCGGGCGAGTGTCTCCGGCGGCAGCCCGCCGGCGTGCAGCAGCTCGTCGGACCAGACCAGGCAGAGGTCGCCGAGCAGGATCGCGGCCGAGTCGCCGAACGCGTCCGGATCGCCCCGCCACCCCTCCGCGCGGTGTCGCGCCGCGAACCGGCGATGCACCGCCGGCTCGCCTCGCCGGGTGTCGGAGCGATCCATGAGGTCGTCGTGGATCAGCGCGCTGGCCTGCACGAACTCCAGCGCCGCCACGGTGGCGACGACCCGGTCGGAGTCGGCGCCGCCGGCCGCGCGGTAGCCCCAATAGGCGAACGCGGGCCGCAGCCGCTTGCCGCCGCCGAGCACAAAATCCTCGATCGCGTCGGCGATCGGCAGCACCGCCTCGTCGACGGTCGCGAGCCAGTCACGCCGCCGGGCAAGGAACTCGGCGAGCGCCTTGTCGACACGGGTGCGCAGGTCGGCGCGGTCGACGGGCGACGATGAGGGGTCGTCTGCGGCCACATCACGACGCTAGTCGCTCCTGATCTCCACCGCCTTCGGGGGCCCTGTCCGTGCAACTTCGGGCAGATAGGCACGGCACGCCGTGGCCAGCTCGGCGAACCGCCGCGCCTCGGGCACGTCGCGGTGCGCGGCCAGCCGCGGGCGCACACCGGCGACATCGGCGGCCGCCCGCGCGGACCCGGAGCGGACCGCGTCGAGCAGGGCGTCGACGGCGACCTGACCGGCCCGCTCCACCTCGCCGAGGTCGAGGCAGACCCGGGCCAGCCAGGCGCCGTAGAGGGCGGCGGTGCGTGGCTGCCCGGCGCGGCCCACGGCGGCGGTGAGCAGCGGCTCGGCGCGCAGCGGGCGGCCCAGCGCGGCGAGGCAGCGCCCGGCCATCGCGGACAGCTCGCCCGTGTCCAGCCAGTAGAGCCAGGGCGGATCCTGTGCCGGGTCACGCCCGGCGGCGGCCGTGACGGCCCGGCCGAGCGCGGCGTGTGCGGCCCGCCGCTCGCCGCAGAGCGCCGCCGCGAACGCCACCCGGTGCAGCAGCAGCGCGCGCAGCCCGGCCGAGGCCGAGCGGCCGGCGCCGGCCAGCCCGGTGCGGGCCAGCAGCAGTGCCCCGCGCGGGTCGCCGTGGCCGGCGAGCAGGTGACTCGCCGAGCCGAGCACGTGCGCGGCGAGCGGACGGTCGCCGGCGCCGGCGGCCGCGGCGAGGGCGGTGTGGTAGGCGGCGAGCGCGCCGGCCGGGTCACCCGCGTCGGCGGCCAGCCAGCCGGTGAGCTGGGCGGCCTCGGCCACCAGCCCGAGCAGCCGCCGGCTCGCCGGCGCTGACTCCGGCCGGCCGAATGTCGCGCCGAGCTCGTGGCCGGCGGGCCCGGCCAGGTCGGCGCCGCCGACGAGATCGTCTTGCCGGCGCAGGAGGGCGACGGTGGCGGCCACCGTGTCGGGGTCGGCCCCGCCGCCGCGCCGCCCGGCGCCGCCCGCCCGGCCGCCGCCGCCCCCGCCCGCGGCGGCCGGGTCGCCCG
>NZ_JBQHDG010000040.1:0-55128 GCF_052068095.1 Phytohabitans sp. LJ34
CCCACGTCCGCGTCAGCTGCGGACCGTATGCTCCCGCGGGCACCGCTCCCGGCCGGCGGCTCGCAGCGCTCGCCGAACCCCCCGGCCGTCCACTGCCGGCTCCGCGGGACAAGCCCGAACGGGTCTATACGGCCCCACCTGACGCCCATCCTGACGCAACGTAACCAGCCAAACGGGCCAGACTTCGAGATCTAGCAGACTTAGGGTTGAAATAGCGCCCAAACTCTCCTAGATCTCGAACCTCGCGCCGCTCACACCCTCGTGGCGGTTACACGCAGCGACGACAACCCCATTGCATTCCCGGATCGCCGATCCGAGAACGGGCATTGTGGACAAACGTGGACCACCGCCTGGCGCGAGCCCCGTCACCCCGCCCCCCTTTTCCTGCCGGCCGGTTGCGCGCAGGGGTGAGCGCGACCAACGGCGGACGGGTGAGGCCGCGGGAGCACAGCAGCTCCGTCCACAGCGCCGAAGTCGACAGGCCATCGGCCGCGAACCCGGGGACGTGGGCTGGCGGCGCGGACCTGGCAGCGGAGGCCGGGGGTTTCGGCGAGCCCCGCGAGCCGCCGGCCGCAGCGGTCTCCGGCGGGAGCAACGGTCCGCCGCTGACCCGGACCCGGGAGACCTGGTTCGAGGAGAACCCCTGACTCCGCAAGGTGTCTAGTGCTGACGCGGAAGGGGCAAATCGCTGTGAAAGGGTCTAGATCCAGCCTTGTTGCCAGGCGTGGTGGGCGGCGGCGTGGCGGGAGCTGGCGCCGAGCTTGGTCATGGCCGACGAGAGGTAGTTGCGGACGGTGCCGGGGGCGAGGTGCACCTGGGCGGCGATCTCCCGCACCGACGCGCCCGTACGGGAGGCGCGGAGGACCTCAAGCTCGCGTTCGCTGAGCGGGCAGGCGTCTTCGGTGAGGGCGGAGGCGGCGATCTCCGGGTCGACGTAGCGCCGGCCGGCCGCGACGTCGCGGATGATCTCGGCGAGGCGGGTGGCCTCGGTGGTCTTCGGCACGAAGCCGCTCACCCCCGCGGCGAGTGCCCGCCGCAGCACGGCCGGCCGGGCGTGGCGGGTGACCAGCACGATCCGGGTGGGCAGCGCGGCCCGGATCTCCTCGGCGGCGCGCAGGCCGTCGGTGGGCGGCATCTCCAGGTCGAGTACCGCGATGTCCGGCCGGTGCTCGGCGGCCAGCCGCACCGCGTCGGTGGAGGTGGACGCCTCCGCGACCACCTCGATGTCGTCTTCCAGGCCGAGCAGTGCGGCCAGCGCGCCGCGCAGCAGGTCTTCGTCGTCGGCGAGCAGCAGGCGGATCACGGCGCACCCACCGGCAGTGTCGCCGCCACCTCGAAGCGGTCGCCCTCGTGCCGCCAGGTCAGGTCGCCGCCGGCCGCGGCCAGCCGGTCGGCGAGGGCCGCGAGGCCGGACGCCTTCCCGGCGGGCGCCACCGCGCCGTCGTTGCGCACGCTGAGCCGCGCGCGGTCGCCGTCCACGCGGTACTCCACGTCGGCGCGTGCCGCCCGGCTGTGCCGCAGCACGTTGGTCGTGGCCTCGCGCATCACCAGCCCCAGCAGGTGGCGGCCGGCGGCGGAGAGGCCGGGCGCGGGCGCGAGGTCCATCCGCGCGTCGATGTCGGCGGCGGCGAGCACCCGGGTGGCATTGGAGATCTCCTCCTCCAGCGTCGTACGGCGATAGCCCTGCACCAGCGCCCGCGTCTCGCGCAGCGCGTCGGCCGCGATCCGCCGCACGTCGCGCATCTCGCCGGCGGCGCGGGCCGGGTCGGCCTCGGCGAGGCGGGCGGCGAGCTCGCTCTTCAGCGCGATGACCTGGAGGTGGTGGCCCTGGACGTCGTGCAGGTCGGCGGCGAAGCGGAGCCGCTCGTCCTTGACCGCCAGCTCGGCTTCGAGCCGCCGCGCCGCGTGCAGCCGGCCGGCCACGTCCCACGCCCACAGCGGCCCGAGCACCGTCCACCCGCTGAAGAGCACCAGGCCCGCGGGGAAGAGCGCCGCGTAGAGCGTGCCGCCGTCGCCGGTCGCCCAGGACACCACCCATCCGGGTACCGCCGCGGCGGCGGCCGCCCCGGCCATCAGCCACCACTGGCCGCGCGGGGGCAGGAACATCGCGCCGATCGCCATCATGACCGCGGGGGCGACGACCCAGCGGCCGTACTCGCCGAAGCCGAGCTCGACCGCGCCCAGCAGCGCCGCGCCCGCTCCCCCGGCGGCCAGCCAGCCGCGCGGCACCGGGGCGGGTGTCGCGGCCAGGCGGCGGTGGAGCAGCACCACGCTCGCGGCGACCGCCACGCCCAGCGCGGCACCGCCGGCGAGTCGCGCCCAGGCCGGCGTGCCCGCCGCCACGAGCCACGCCCCGGCGAAGAGGACGAGCGCGGTCACGACCGCGGCGGCCAGCGTCCACCACGTGTACCGGCGGAGGCTCACCAACCCCGTCCCGTCCACCACGCGGCCATTGTCGCAGCTGGGCGACATGACAAGTGTCATGAGATCACGTGCGGAGAAGCCACTGGACCGGGCGGCCGATGTGCTCCAGTATGGACGGCAGGAGATATACCCCCACGGGGTACCAGTATCTGAAGGAGTCGCTCCGATGAAACGCTTCCTCTGGCACTACGTCGAAATGATCATCGCGATGGCCGCCGGCATGCTCGTGCTGGGCCTGGCCCGCGCCGGCCTCCTGGGGCTGCTTGACGTCGAGCTCTCCAGCGCGACGCAGCCCGAGCTCGCCGCCCTGCTGATGGCCTTCGACATGTCGGTCGGCATGGTCGTCTGGATGCGCTACCGGGGCCACGGCTGGCCCGGCACGCTGGAGATGGTCGCCGTCATGTTCGCGCCGGTGGTGCTCCTCGCGCCATTCACGCTCGCCGGCCTGATGTCCGGCCACGCGCTGATGATGGTCATGCACATCGCGATGCTGCCGCTCATGCTCGCCGTCATGCTCCGCCGCCGCGCCGAGTACACGCACGGCCGCGAGCACGCGGAGCTGGCCCGATGACCGCCGCGACGATCCCGGTTCCGCGACACCGGATGATCCGCGCCCTGGGCCGGCGGTGGCCGACGGCGCTGGGCGTCCTGACGGCCGTGGTGACCCTGGGCGGCGACGTGGCCGACCAGGTGACCGGCCTCGGCGAGACGCTGCTGTTCCTGCCCTGGATCTACCTGGTCGTGGCCCGCTCCGGCCGGCGCGGCCTCTCCTGGCCCGTGCTGATCGCGGTGTTCCCGCTGAGCGTCGTGCTGCGCGTCCTCGACGTGCCGGTGGTCGCGGTGGCGGTGCCGCTCGCGGCGGCGGCCCTCGCGTGGAGCGTCATCGGGCACGTGCCACGCCCCGCCACCGTACGCGTCCAGGCGCTGGGCATGATCGGCTTCGGCGCTCTCGCGCTTGTCGCGCTGGCCGTCGACACCGACCTCGGGCTCTACCTCGTGGCGGCGGGCTGGTTACTCCACGGCGTGTGGGACTTCGTCCACCTCAAGCTCGACCGGGCGGTGGCCCGCTCGTACGCCGAGTGGTGCGGCGTGCTCGACGTGCTGACCGCCGCCTACCTGCTACTGCTGGTCTAGCTCGTGCGCCAGCAACCGCTCCAGGCCGTCGAGGATTCGGGCATCGGCTCTACTTCCGCTCGAGCGCCCCGCACGGACGATGCCGTCGATCGATAAGCATCTCTACGATTCATCGACATGAGACTCTCCACCGCTCCCCTCTCCCGGATCGCCGGCCTCGCCGCGGCGGTCGTCGTGGGTCTGGGAGCGATCACCGTCCTGCCCGCACCGGCACACGCGGCGACCGCGACGTTCGCCAAGGAAAGCCAGTGGTCCACCGGCTACATCGGCAAGATGACCGTCCTCAACAACACCGGCAGCGCGATCACCTCCTGGCGGGTCGAGTTCGACCTGCCGGCCGGCACCACGGTCTGGTCGCACTGGAGCGCCCGCCTGACCCGCTCCGGCGACCGGTACGTCTTCACCAACGAGGCGTGGAACGGCACGCTCGCCGCCGGCGCCTCGACGAGCTTCGGCTGGATGGCGCGGGGCAGCGGCGAGCCGCAGGGCTGCACGGTCAACGGCGCACCCTGCTCCGGCCAGCCGCCCGCCGCCGACGTGACCCCACCCTCCGCCCCCACGAACATCCGCGTCACCGGCAGCAGCCTGCTCACGCTCACCTGGGACCCGTCCACTGACGACACCGGCGTGGTCGGCTACCAGATCTTCCACCGCACCACCCAGGTGGCCACCACGACCACACCGAGCTGGACGACGCCGGTCCCGCCGCCGATGGTCACGACCTACGGGATCCGCGCGGTGGACGCGGCCGGCAACCTCTCGCCGTTCCTGCCGTACCACTTCGGACGGCTGCCGGACACGACACCGCCGACCGCTCCCGCCAACCTGCGCATCACCGGCACCCTGCACCAGAACAACCTCGTCGTGCGGTGGGACCCCGCGACGGACGAGACCTTCCTGACCGGGTACGAGGTCTACCTCAACGGCGCGCTGATCACCAAGACCAGCGGCACCACCGCATACGTGCCGTACCGCGGCTTCGGGACGTACATCGTGCGAGTGCGCGCGTGGGACAGCTCGGACAACTTCGGCCCGTTCGCACAGTCGGGCATCGCGATCGACCCGCCCCCACCCACGACCCCGCCGGTGTCGCCACCGGCCCGCTGACGCGGCTTGACGGACGTGGCGTTCACCCTCCGGCGGTGGACGCCACGTCCGAGTAGCCTTCCTCCCCGTGCACGACGACGAGCCGACGCTCCACATGCCCTCCCCTGGCTCTGCCCCTCAGCGGGCGTCGATCAGGCCCGCGGCGCGCAGGTCGGACCAGACGGCCGGCGGCACCGGCGCGGCGAACGACGCGAGGTTGTGCCGCA
The DNA here is from genome assembly GCF_052068095.1 of Phytohabitans sp. LJ34. NCBI lineage: Bacteria > Bacillati > Actinomycetota > Actinomycetes > Micromonosporales > Micromonosporaceae > Phytohabitans > Phytohabitans sp. LJ34. Next base: position 4,872 of record NZ_JBQHDG010000040.1, read on the forward strand.
CCTCGTCGGCCGAGCGCATGCCCACCACGACCCCGGCCACCGACGGATGGGTCAGCGGAAACGCCATCGCCGCCTGGGGCAGCGTCACCCCGTGCGCCTCGCAGACGTCGGCGATGAGGTTGGCCCGCCGCAGCAGGTCGGCTGACGCCGGCGAGTAGTCGAAGCGCGCGCCCTCGGCCGGCCGCGGCGTGGCGAGTACACCGGAGTTGAAGATGGCGGCGGCGAGCAGCGACACCCCGCGCTCGGCGCAGGCCGGCAGCAGGGTGTCGAGGGCGGACTGGTCGAGCAGCGTGTACCGCCCGGCCAGCATGACCACGTCGACGTCGGTCTCGCGGACCAGCGTGGTCAGCTTCGCGGTGTCGTGCATGCCGGCGCCGATCGCGCGCACCACACCCTCGGCACGCAGCTCGGCCAGCGCCGGATAGCCGTCACGGAGCGCCTCGTCGAAGTGGGACTCGGCGTCGTGCAGGTACAGCACATCGACGCGGTCGAGGCCCATCCGGCCGAGCGACTCTTCGAGGCTGCGCCGCACGCCGTCGCGGCTGAAGTCCCAGACCCGGCGGTGGGTGGCCGGCACCGCGAAGTCGTCGTCCTGGCGCCCCGCCGGATCCTGCGGCACCAGCAGCCGCCCGACCTTGGTGGAGACGGTGAACTCCCCGGGCGGGCAGCCGCGCAGGAACGCGCCGATCCGCCGCTCGGAGTGGCCGATGCCGTAGTGCGGGGCGGTGTCGAAGTAGCGGACACCGCCCTCCCACGCGGCGGCGAGCGCACCGGCGGCCGTCTCGTCGTCCAACGGCGCGAACAGCCCGCCGAGCGGCCCGCCGCCGAAGCCGAGCGGTGAGAACACCTAACCTCAGCCCTGTGACGCGGTGATGTTGACGAGCCAGGAGATGCCGAACTTGTCGATGCACTGGCCGAACTCGTCGCCCCACACCTGCTTTTCCATCGGCATGGTGATCGTGCCGCCGTCGGAGAGCTTGTTCCAGTACCCGTGCAGGTCGTCACCGTCGTCGCCGCTGACGCTGATCGTGATGTTGTTGCCGGCGTCGACCTGCCACTCGGGCGTGGTGTCGGCGGCCATCAGCGTGAACCCGCGCGGGGTCTCCAGCTGGCCGTGCATGATCTTGTCGGCGACGGCCGCGTCGCCGCCGAACTCGCCGAACGTGTTGATCCGCAGCTCGCCGCCGAAGACGTCCTTGTAGAACTCCAGCGCCTGCCGCGCGGTGCCGTCGAAGTTGATGTACGGGTTGAGCCGAGAAGCCATCGTTCGCTCCAATGCGAAGGAGGACTGGACCTGTGCAGGCTAGCCCCGATCGTCCGACGACGGGAATGAACCGCCGTATCGTGACCATGTGTCGGCACGTTGGTGGCTGTTGCACGTCGACCTCGACCAGTTCGTGGCGGCGGTCGAGCTGTTGCGCCGCCCGGAGCTGCGCGGTCGCCCGGTGGTCGTCGGTGGCGGCGGCGACCCCACCCAGCCGCGGCAGGTCGTCGCGACCGCGTCCTACGAGGCGCGGGCACACGGCGTCCACTCCGGCATGCCGTTGCGCGCGGCGGCCCGCCGCTGCCCCGACGCGGTCTTCCTCCCCTCCGACCCGCCCGCGTACGAGGCGGCGTCCGCGCGGGTGATGGCGGCGCTGCGCGGCTTCCCGGTGCGGGTCGAGGTGTACGGCTGGGACGAGGCGTTCGTCGGCGCCGAGGTGGACGACCCGCTGGCGCTCGCCGCCGAGCTCCAGAAAGCCGTCTTCGACGCCACCGGCCTGACCTGCGCCATCGGCGTGGGCGACAACAAGAACACCGCCAAGATCGCGGCGCGCTTCGGCAAGCCGGGCGGCGTCTTCCAGCTGACGTCCGCCAACTGGATGGCGGTGATGGGCGAGCGCCCGGCCGCCGAGCTGTGGGGCGTCGGCCCGAAGACCGCGAAGAAACTCACCGAGCTGGGCCTGCACACCGTCGCCGACCTGGCCGCCGCCGACCCGGAGCCGCTGCTCGCGCGGTTCGGGCCGCGGATCGCCACCTGGTTGCGCGTGATCGCGCGGGGCGGCGGCGACACCGAGGTCGTGACCGAGCCGTGGGTGGCCCGCTCGCGCAGCCGGGAGACCACGTTTCCGCGCGACCTCACCGACCCCGACCAGATCGCCGGCAACGTGGCGGCGCTCGCCCGCGAGCTCGGCGCCGACGTGGTGGCCGACGGGCGGCGGGTCACGCACGTGGCGGTGAAGGTGCGGTTCGCGTCGTTCTACACCCCGACCCGGGAGATGAAGCTGCGCGACGGCGCTACGACCGACCTCGACGTCATCGAACGGGCCGCGCTCACGGTGCTGGAGAAGTTTCGCCTGGACCGACCGGTGCGCCTGCTCGGCGTGCGCGCCGACCTCGAAATGGACCCGTAGGTTCGGGCTACGGCGCGGCACCCGCCTGCGCGGCCAGGATCTCCCACGTGGCGTCGTCGTCCGCGTCGCCCGCGTGCGGCGCCCGAAAGCGGCTCGCCGCCGCGGCCAGGTCGGCCACCTCCCACCGCAGCCGGAAGAGCTCGACCATGCGCGGCCGCGGCACCACGCCGGTCGCCTCCGCGTACGCGGCCAGGATCGACCCGTCGCCCGGGTCGAGGTGCCACAGGTCGCGTTCGGGCGCCGCGCGCAGCACCGTGTCCCAGTCGATCAGCCGCCACCCGCGCGGCGTGCGGATCGTGTTGCCCGGGTGCGGCTCGCCGTGGGTGAGCACCGCCCGCGCCGGGTCGGCCTCGGCGGCCAGCGCGTCGTAGCGCGCGAGCATGTCGCGCACCCGGTGCGGGCGCGCGGCCAGCAGGTCGCGCATCGGCCGCGCGTACGGGCCGCCGTCGGGCACGTCACCCGCCAGCGCCGCCTCCAGGTCGGCACGGCCGGGCACGCGCAGGTCGTCCACCGCCGCCACCTCACCCGCCGCCGGCGGCGCGCCGTGAAGAGCCACCACCATTTCGAGTACCGACTGGCGGTGCCCGACCGCCCCGAACTCCCCCCACCCGAAACTCTGCCCGTCGACGAACTCGTAGAGCGCCACGGAAAACCGGCTGTCCACCCGCGACAGCGGTGCACCCTCCACTGTGGCCACCGGCGCGACCACGAAGTCCAGCCCGTGCGCGCGCAACGCGACCGCGGTGGCGAGTGAGGCGCGGAGCCGCGCGTACGCCCGGTCCAGTGGCTCGCCCGGCGCGGCCCGCTTGGTGTGCAGGTCGTCCACCGTCACGAACCACCGGGTGCCGCCGCCGTCGACGAGCTCCCAGTGGTGGCTGCCGAAGCCGACCGGCCGGTATACGAGCGAGCCGGCCGCCAGCCCCCAGCCCGCCGCGAGCGCGTACGCGAGCCGCTCCTCGGGCAGCTCCCGCGGCGGCGTGTTCACTCCGGCTCTCCCATCGGGCCGCGACGGTACAACGCCGGCCGCCGGTCGCGCATCCGAGTTCCGCGGGAACCGCCGGCGGTCGGGCGGCCTCTTCCCGATGTGAGAACGTTCAGCATGACCGTGGCCGCCGGCGCGCCCAGCCGTCCTCACACGACGTACCGCACCGACCTGGTGACCGCGCTGCTCAGCGGGTGGTTCACGGTCGGGCTGCTGCTCGACGCCTGGGCCCACAACAACGTGCCCGAGCTGGAGACCTTCTTCACGCCGTGGCACGCGGTCTTCTACTGGGGCTTCGTCGCCACCGCCGCGTGGATCGCGTGGACCTGCCGCCGCGCGCTCCGCTCCGGCCGCCCCGACCTGGCCGCGCTGCCGGCCGGATACCCGCCGGCGGTGTTCGCCGTGGCCGGCTTCGCGGTGGCCGGGATCGCCGACTTCACCTGGCACTCCGCGTTCGGCATCGAGCAGGACATCGACATCCTCTTCAGCCCCAGCCACCTCGGCCTGGCCGCCGCCATGCTCGTCATCGTCACCACGCCGCTGCGCGCCGCCTGGGCCGCCACGGACGCGCCGCCCGCGCCGGGCCTGCGCCGGCTGCTGCCCGCCGTGCTCTCGGTCGCCTTCGCCGGCACGCTGGTGCTGCTCTTCCTCCAGTACGCCAACGCGTTCTCGTACCTCGCCTCGGATGTCGTGTTCGGACTGTCCAATCTCGACGAATCCTGGACCGCCGAGCTGGTCTCCGCGATCCTGGTGACAAACCTCGTGCTGGTCGTGCCGCTGCTCGCGCTCGCCCGGCGCTGGGTGGTGCCGCCGGGCGCCGCCACGATCCTGTTCGCCTGCGCCGGCGGCCTCTCCGCCGCGGTGACCGGCTTCGCGAACACCGCGCTGGTGCTCGGCCTCGTCGGCGCCGGCGCCGCCGTCGACCTGCTCGCCGCCTGGCTGCGCCCCGGCCCGGAGCGCCCGGTGCGGGTCCGCGTGTTCGCCGCGCTCGCCCCGCTGGTCATCTGGAGCGTGTACCTCGTGACCGCGTACGTGGCCAGCGGCCGGCCCCGCTTTATCGGCCCGGACGGCACGGCGGCGGAGACGGCCGGGCTGGTCGAGCTGTACGCCGGCCTGCCGGTCGTCCAGTCGCTCCTCGCGCTGGTGGTGGCCCTGGCGCTGACCGCCCGGCCACCGGTGGTGGTGGCGACTCGCTAGGTTCGGGGGCCGGATGTCCGGCCCACCCCCGAAGGAGTAGCGATGTCCCAGCCGCCCGTCGCCGTCGCCGCACCGTTCGCGCCGCCTCCCCCGGCACGGCCGCCGGCCCGGTCCCGAGGGCTCCTCGCGCACGTGGGCTGGGAGGCGATCCTGTTGCTCCTGGTCCTGGTCACGGCCGCCGTGGTGGCCGCCACCGGCACGCTCTTCCGCGGCGGCTCGCCGTGGAACACCCTCGGCGCCACCGGCCTGCTCGCCACCGCGTTCGCCCTGTCGCTGCGCACCGCCACCCCCAACCTCGCGGTCGGCGCGATCGCCGTCCTGACCGGCGCCACCTACGCCAAGCTGACCCAGGAGGACGTCGCGGCCGTGCTGGCGGCCGTCGTCGCGGTGCTCGTCGCGCTCGTCGTCGGCCTCGTGCTCGGCCTGGTCTCCGGCCTCACCTCGGCGCCCGCCTGGGCGGTGACGCTCGGCGGCATGGCGGTGGCGCAGGCCGTCGTGTTCGCGCTCCTCGACGGGCAGACGTTGCGCGTCGCCGGCACCCCTGGCGGCACCGGCAGATCGATCCTCTGGACGCTGGTCTTCGTCGCCGTCTCGGTGGGCGGTGGCGTGCTGTGGCAGATCCCCGCCGTCCGCGCGGCACTCGGCGCCAACCGGGTGCAGGACGACCCGGTCCGCTTCCGGAGCGCCAAGCTGATGGGCGCGCTGGCCGGCCTCGGTGGGTCCAGCCTGCTCGCCGGCCTGAGCGGTGTGGTGCTCGTGACCTACCTCGGCGCCGCCTCACCGGTCGGCGGCGACAACCTTCTCATCGCGGTCGGCGCGGCCCTGCTCGGCGGCGTGAGCGCCTTCGGCGGGCGCGGCGGCATCGCCGGCACCGTCCTCGCCACGGCGCTGCTGGTCTTCGCCAACAGCGGCCTGATCCAGAACGATGCCCCGCGCTGGGTCACGTTCTACCTGCCCGCCGCGCTCGCCATCCTGGTCGGCGTCGTGGTGAGCCGGCTGATCGAGGCGATCTCCGGCCCGTACACGGCCGTGCCCGGGCTCGCCCCGCCACCGCCGCCGGCGCCGGGCTGGGTGCCGCCACAGCGCTGACCTGCGATCATCAAGAGGTCATGCCGCTGCGAAACAGGGTGACGCCCGAGGGCGAGATCATCGCGAACCCCGCACGCGGGCTCATGATGGGCAACCGCGGCTGCGCCCACCTCCGGACACGCGCGTCGAGCTGCTCACTCCGCCGGCGATCGTGGCCGTCCTCGGCGCCGGCTACCGCCCACTCCTGCACCCGAGTGCCAGCTCAGTCACATGATCTTGGGCGATCCCCGCCCTGGCTGGCAGACTCGGAGGCGTGCTGCCCGCCGACAACCACGTGCATTCGGAGTGGTCGTTCGACACGGGTCCACAGTCTTCGATGGATAAGGCGTGCGCCCGAGCCGTCGCGCTCGGCGTGCCCGCGGTCGCGTTCACCGAGCACCTGGAGTTCACCGACTGGCTCGACGGCGACGCCATCGCCGCCGACGCGCTCCAGCTGGGCTGGTGGTCACTGATCCGGCCGATCGACGTCACCGGCTACCTGGCGAGCGTCGAAGAATGCCGCGGCCGCTACCCCGACCTGCGCATCCGCACCGGCGTGGAGGCCGGCGAAGCGCATCTGTTCGGGGCGAGCGTGGCCCGCGTGCTGGCGAGCGGCCCGTTCGAGCGCGTGCTCGGCTCACTGCACGCCATCCCGTACGAAGGCCGGCTGGTCGCGCCGGACAAGCTCTTCGGCACGCTCGGCACGGGCGGTGTGATGCGGCATTACTTCGCCGAGATGGTCCGCATGATCAAAGACAGCGACGCCTTCGAGGTGCTCGCCCACCTGGACTACCCCCGCCGCTACTGGCCCGCGGACGCCCCGCCCTACCGCGAGGCCGACTACGAGGAGGAGTACCGCGCGGTGCTCCGCGCCCTGGCCGGCTCCGACCGCGTCCTGGAAGTCAACACCCGCAGCCCGATGGCCTCCGCCGACCTGCTCCGCTGGTGGCGCGAGGAGGGCGGCCGCGCCATCTCCTTCGGCAGCGACGCCCACCTGCCTTGGATCGTGGGTGACAAGTTCGACGTGGCGGTAGACGTGGCCGCGGCGGCCGGCTTCACCCACGGCCGCGACGCCCACGACTTCTGGCGCCGCTAGCCACGACGCCAAGCTCCCGGCAACCGTCTCCATCTCGGAGTCGGAGTGTCTCGTGTGCGGGCTTCGCACGATGGCCGCGGCTTGGGGGTGGCTGGCCGTGGTGGTCATGATCGGCGGATCGCCGGCCCACCTTCCCACTGTTTGGGGATGTGGCTCGGCATATGGGCGGCGTCATGACAGCGTCAGTGACGTAACGTCAGCGGGCCCGGGTGAGAACTTCGAGATCTAGGACGGTTAGGGTTGATATGGCGCCCTAACTCTCCAAGATCTCGAATCTTGGGCCGCGCGCACGGCGGCGGCGGTTACTCATGGCGACGAATTCCTTGTTGCGATCTCGCCGCCTGTTCGGCAACAGGCATTGTGGACAAACAACGCCGCACCGCGCGCGGGCCGCGCGTCCACGGAGGCACAGAGGTGACCGCGACCAGCAGCGGACGGGTGAGGCCGCGGGAGCGTACGGTCCGCAGGCGGCGCGGACGGGGGCAAGTCCGCTCTATCACGTCATGACGGGCGGTGATGCCCCCGATATGGCCGCGGGCTAGTCGGTGGGGATGTCGACGGAGATCTCGGTGCCGAGGGCGAAGCCGCCGGAAAGGGCCAGGTCGTCGCCGCTCCAGAAGCGGCCCGGGTCGTACCAGTTGGGGTCGCGGCCGGCCGGGAGCAGGCCCATGGCCTCGTAGGTGACGGCGACGACCTCGGCGCAGTAAGCGCTCTCCAGGCCCTCCTGCCGGAGGCGGCGGGAGCGGAGCGGCACCCGGCCGCGGGCCCAGCGCCAGGCCAGATGGGCGCTGGACGGAAAGGGTGTGCCGTCGAGCCGGGCGACGGTGCGCAGCACGGCGTCTTCCTGCGCGCGGCTGGGTGGCGGCTCGAGCTGGCGCAGCCAGGCGCGCTGGCCGTAGCGGCGAGCCCACACCAGGACCGCGGCGCGCAGGTCGTGGAGCTGGACGCCGCGGTGGTGGCCGCCGGACCACAGGTCGGGCAGCGCCTTGCCGAGCTCGGCGTGCCACATCATCGGCGGCATGTCTTCGATGACCACGGCCATGCCGACGTGGTTGACCGGGCTGTTGGTGGTCACCTGGATCGCGCGGTCGGCCCCCGAGCGGCCGCGAAACAGCCACAGGTCGCCGGTGCGCGTCAGGTCGACGGCTTGGTCCAGACCGAGGCTTGGCACGGCATTACCCTAGGCGCATGCGTTGGTGGAAGGTAGTCGGGCTCGCCGCGTTCGTCGGAGTCGCCGCGACCGGGGTGGCGGTCGCGCGGGCCGAGCGGCGCCGCCGTGCGTACACGCCGGAGGAGATCCGCGGGCGGCTGCGTGACCGGGTCGCGCGGTCCACTGAGGAGCCCTGATCGCGGGCAAGTTCGACCTGTCGCTGGAGTCGACGATCGGCCTCGCGCCCGCGCTCGCGGTCGGCCTCGTCATCCCGGCCGCCAGCAACGGCCTCGGCACCGACCTGCCGGTGGCGCTCGCGATCCCGCTCTGCCTGCTGACCGGGTTGGCGATCGGCGCGCTCAACGGGCTGCTGGTCGCGCGGGCAGGACTTGCGACGCGGGCCGGGCAGCGCAGGCGGGGGGTTTCGGCGAGCGCTGCGAGCCGCCCGCCGCGGCGGTCTCCGGCGGGAGCGGCGGTCCGCGGCTGACGCGAACCCGGGAAACCTGTCTCGAGCGGACCCCGACTCCTCAGGTCTCTAGTCCCCCCGACTCCTGCCCGTGGGGTTGAAATCTGCAACCACGGGTATAGAATTCTTGCGTTGGCCAGATCAAAGCCTGGTTCACCGAAGTCTCTTGGAGGTGTGTTGGTCATGCTTCTGCGTTTCGATCCGTTCCGTGACTTCGACCGGCTCGCCGGCGAGATGCTCGGCGCCGCGCGCACGCCGGCGCCCATGCCGATGGACTGCCTGCGGGTGGGTGACCGGTTCGTCGTCCGCTTCGACCTTCCCGGCATCGACGCCGACTCGCTCGACGTCTCAGCGGAAAACAACACGCTGACCGTGCGGGCCGAGCGACGCCGCAGCGATCCCGAGGACGCGGCCTACCTGGTGTCCGAGCGCCCCTCGGGGGTGTATAGCCGGCAGCTCGTCCTGGGCGACGGCCTCGCGGTGGACAGCATCGAGGCCGACTACAGCGACGGCGTGCTGACGCTGACCATCCCGCTCGCCGAGCAGGCCAAGCCGCGCAAGATCGAGATCAGCCGCTCCGGCGGTTCGTCGATCGGATCGCACGACGGGCACAAGATGATCGCCGGCGAGAGCACGCGGGCGGCGTCCTGACGCTCATGTCATCCGGTGGCCCGGCCAGTTTGGACCGGGCCACCGCCCATCGGAGGAGGTGGCGATGGCCGGACCGACGAGGCTGGGTGATGCCGACTTCCCCGGGTTCGCGATGGGGGCGGCGGCGGAGGCGCTCGGCGTGACGCCAGCGTTTCTGCGCGCGGCCGAGGCGGCGGGGCTCTTCGCGGCGCACCGGTCGAGCGGCGGCCACCGGCGCTACAGCCGAGACGACCTCCAGCGGGCCGACCGGGCGCGGCAGCTCGTCGACGACGGCGCGCGCCTCAACGACGCCGTGCGCATCGTCAGCTTGGAGTACCAGCTCGCGGCCGCTCAGGCGATGATCGAGATCCTGCGCCGTGACTCAGGCGGGTGAGCGAGACCGCGAGCAGCACCACGGCCATGCCCGCCAGGACGCGCGGGCCCAGCCGTTCGTCGAGCACCGCGGCGCCCAGCGCGACCGACACCACCGGCAGCAGGTAGCCGACCGTCGCCGCGCTCGTGGCCCCCTCGTCGGCGACGAGGCGGTAGCTCAGGTAGAAGGTGACACCGGTGCCGAAGACACCGAGCACTGCCACGGCCGCCAGACCCGTGGCGTCGGCGTGCGGGGCGCCGGCCACGGGTAGGGCGACCGCGCTCCAGCCGGTCGCGGCGATGAGCTGGGCCGCGGACAGCGCGATCGGCGCCGTGTCACGGCCGGTCAGCCACCGTCCCATGTAGACGAAGCCCACCCCGTAGCTCGCGGCGGCGACCAGCAGCGCCAGGGCGCCCCAGGAGACCCGTACGTGCCACGGCGCGAAGATGAGCAGCACGCCGCCGAAGCCGAGCAGCAGCCCACCCGCGCGGGCCGCCGAGAAGCGTTCGACGCCGGCCGCCAGCCCGATCAGCAGTGTCCACAAGGGAGTGGTCGCGTTCAGCACGCCGGCCAGTCCGGAGTCGACCGTCCGCTCGCCCACCGCGAAGAGGGCGAACGGCAGCGCGTTGCAGAACAGGGCCGCCACCGCCAGCCGGCGCCAGACGGTGGCCGAGCGCGGAAGGCGCTGCCGTGCCACCAGGGCCAGGCCGACGAGCACGGCCGCGCCCAGCACGCACCGGGTGATGGTGATCTGCACGGGCGTCAGCCCGTGGTTGAGCGCCACCTTGATCCACAGGAAGCCCGAGCCCCAGAGCAGGGCGAGCACGCCGATCCGTACCACTCCCCCACCGTGCCGCCCACCATCCATCAGGACAAGTGAAAGTTCGGGCACCTATCGTTAAGCTGAGCTACATGCTCGACGTTCGCCGGATGCAGGTCCTCCGCGCCGTGGTCACCAGCGGCTCGGTCACCGCCGCCGCCACCAACCTCGGCTACACCCCGTCCGCGGTCAGCCAGCAGGTCGCCGCGCTGGAGCGGCAGGCCGGCACGGCGCTGCTGGAGCGGGTCGGCCGGGGCGTGCGCCCGACGGCGGCCGGGCGGCTGCTGACCGAGGCCGCCGGCACGATCAGCGAGCGGGTCGCCGAGGCCGAGACCGCGCTGGCCGACCTGCGGGCCGGGCGCACCGGGCGGCTCGTCGTGCGCTACTTCGCCACCGCCGGCGCCGCGCTCGTGCCGGCGGCGCTGGCCCGCTTCCGGCGCGAGCACCCGGCCGTGGCCGTCGACCTGCGCCTGTCCGACCCGGACGACCCGCTGCCGGCGGTGGAGCGCGGCGAGGCCGACCTGGCGATCGTGGTGCGACCGGGGACCCGGACCGGCATCCACCTCACCCACCTGCTCGACGACCCGTACCGCGCGGTGCTCCCCAAGGGCCACCCGCTCGCCGCCAAGCGGGTGCTCGACCTGGCCGACCTCGCCGCCGAGCCGTGGGTCGACTGCGAGGGGCCAGCCGGCCCGTGCCGCGAGATCGTGCGCGACGCGTGCGCGGCCGCCGGGTTCACGCCGGGCGTCGCGGTGGAGAGCGACGACTACGCGACCGCGCAGGGCTTCGTGGCCGCCGGCCTCGGCGTCGCGCTCATGCCGGAGACCGGGCTGGGCAACCGCCACCCGTCGGTGGTCGCCCGCCGCCTCCGCCACCCCGAGCCGTCGCGGTCCATCTACGCCGCGGTACGCGAGTCCGCGCTGGACCAGCCGGCCCTCCGCGCCCTGGTGGCGGCGCTCGCGAAAAAATGATCCGCGGGATTGTCCAGAACCGGCGGAGGCCGTTCGTCCCTAGAGTGGAAGCCGGCGAGCGGCGCCGGCACCGACCTTGAGGAGCGAGCAATGCCCAAATACGTCGCACTCATCTACTCGCACGACGTCGACTGGACCCAGCCGGAGTTCGCCGAGGTGACGAAGGAGTACAACGAGTTCGGCGAGGCGGCCGCCGCGGTGCTGCGGGGCGGCGAGGTGCTGTACCCGACGACCAGCGCCACCACCGTCCGCGTGCCCGCCGGCAAGGGTGGCGACGCGGTCACCACCGACGGGCCGTACGCGGAGACGAAGGAGGCCCTGACCGGCTTCTACATCCTGGAGTGCGCCGACCTCGACGAGGCGGTGGCGACCGCCGCGAAGATCCCGGCGGCCTGGGACGGCGCCGTCGAGGTGCGGCCGGTGCTCGAGTTCGGCGAGTAGGGCGCGGATGCCGACCGGTGACGCGGTCGCGCGGCTGGTCCGCGAGGAGGGCACCCGCGTCCTCGCCACGCTCGCGCGCGTCACCGGCAGCATCGACCTCGCCGAAGACGCGGCGCAGGACGCCGTCGTGCGGGCACTGGAGACGTGGCCGCGCGACGGCGTACCCGACAACCCCCGCGCCTGGCTGCTGGTCACGGCCAAGCGGCGGGCCGTCGACATCATCCGCCGGGAGGCGCGGCGGGCCGGGAAGGAGGCCGAGGCGACGATGTTCTTCGAGCCCGAGGCCGACCCGCCCGAGGTGGTCCGCGACGACCTGCTGCGGCTGGTGTTCACCTGCTGCCATCCGGCGCTGTCGCTGGAGGCGCAGGTGGCACTCGCGCTGCGCACCCTCGGCGGGCTCTCCACGGCCGAGGTCGCGCGCGGCCTGCTGGTGCCCGAGGCGACGATGGCCAAGCGCCTCACCCGCGCCAAGCAGAAGATCGCGCAGGCGGGCATCCCCTACCGGGTGCCGCCGGCCGAGCAGCTGCCCGCCCGCCTGACCGGGGTAGCCACCACCATCTACCTGATCTTCAACGAGGGGTACGCGGCCGGCGCCGGCGCCGACCTCGTGCGGGTCGCCCTGACCGGCGAGGCGGTGCGGCTGGCCCGCCTGCTCGCCGAGCTGATGCCCGACGAGCCGACCGCGCTGGGCCTGCTCGCGCTGCTGTTGCTGCACGACGCGCGGCGCGGCGCCCGCCTCGACGGCGCGGGCGCGCAGGTGCTGCTCGCCGACCAGGACCGCGCGCGGTGGGACCAGGAGGCCATCAAGGAAGGGGTCGAGCTGGTCGGCCGGGCGCTGCGCCGCACACCCGACCGGCCCGACGGGTACGTGGTGCAGGCCGCCATCGCCGCCTGTCACGCGCTCGCGCCCAGCTACGCCGAGACCAACTGGGACGCCGTCATCTCCTGGTACGACGTGCTTCTCGCCCTGCGCGACAGCCCGGTCGTGCGCCTCAACCGCGCGGTGGCGGTGGCCGAACGCGACGGCGCGGCCGCCGGGCTCACGCTCGTCGACGGCATCACCGGCCTCGACGGCTACCCGTGGTGGCACGCCACGCGCGCCGAGCTGCTCCGCCGCGACGGCCGGCCGGACGCGGCGAAAGTGGCCTACGAGCAGGCGATCGCGCTCGGCCTGAGCGAGCCCCAACTCGCCCACCTGCGCCGCCGCCTGACCGAGCTGCCCCGGTGAGCCGCGGCCCCGATTCGAACACATGTGCGATGGGGTGGGTGGGTGCCCGAGACCCGTACGCAAAACCGGCAGGCCACCGTCGACCGGCTGCACCGCATCGCCGACGATCACGCCGGCGGCTACCGGCCGGGCCTGACCCGGGCCGATGCCCTGGCCGAGCTCTCCGCCACCTCGTCCGACCCCGACCTGCTCGCGGAGGCCGCGGCCGCGCACGCGATGGCCGACAACTGGTACGCCATCGTCGCGGTCGACCTGCTCATCGAGGCCGGCGCCGACGAGGAGCTGATCCAGCTGCACATCGCCGAGCTGGGCTGACCCCCACCGGGGCCGCCCGGGCGGCCCCGCCGGCCCGACCCGCAACGGCCAAGGCCACCCCGCCGCCTAGAACTCCGGCCGCCGTTGGTCAGGCGCGGCCAGCTTCGGACCGAGAGACCTTTCGGAGTCGGGTTCGCGGTCTGTCCGCGTGCCGCTTCGCTGACCGTGGGTGCGGCGTCCGTCGACAGATGTCGCGTATCGACCGCATCCACGGCACCCGTGTTGATCGCGCGCTGAGCGAACGGATAGCCCTCTCACGGTGACGGCGCCTCTGTCCGGCCCGTCGCTCACCGCCTCGGCACAGGGCATTGTGGACAAAACAACCAACCGTTACCGGCTGCGGACGGGTGAGGCCGCGAGAGCAGCGGCAAGGACCGCGGCGACCCTCGCTCTCGCGCCGGTCGGGCCGCTGAGGGCGCTCCCCACCGGGGTAAATGGGTGAGCGCGACCAGACGATCTGGGTGAGGCCGCGGGAGCGACGGTCGGGACCACGGCGGACATCGCGGTAGCTCAAGAATCTTTGGAACTTGATCTTTTCAACGGCCACGAAGGTCGCGAAGGCCGCCGCGTGGTGCCTCAGGTGTCTACGAAGGACGGTCCGGCCAGGGCGCGGAGGGCGTTGGGCAGCAGGCGGATGCGGACCGGGGTGCGGCCGTGCACCTCGCCGTCGACGTCGAGTGGCAGCGGCGGGTCGGTCTCGACCAGCAGGTCGTCGGTGGCCAGAAACGGGGGTGCGGTCGGGCGGCGCCGGCCCGCGAACGCCTGGCGCAGGCTCGCGGAGAGCAGCTGGCGCCGCAGGTGGCCGCCGAGTGGATACACGTGCAGGAGGCGATCGTCCACTGTGGCGTCGCTGGTGATCGGCTGGCCGGCCTGGAAGCGGCCGTTGACGATGTTCAGCTGGTGGGTGACCACCTCGTACTCGGCGCCGGCCGCCGTGATGCGGGCCCGAAACGGCCGGTGCCAGGCCAGCCGCGCGACCGCCGTCAGTGGATAGGCGGACTTGCCGATGTGCCGCTTGAGCCGTGCCGGCACGCGCACGCCGACCTGTGCGGAGAGGCCGACGTTGGCGTGGTTGGCGAAGATGGTGTCGCCGGCCTGCCCCAGGTCGACGTCGACGACGTGGCCCGCGGCGAGCACGCCCAGCGCGCCGGCCGGGCGGGGTGGGATGGCGAGCGCGCGGGCGAAGTTGTTGGTGGTGCCGAGCGGGAGCACGCCGAGCGCGATGTCGCGGTGTGCGAGGTGGCGCGCGGCCTCGCTGACCGTGCCGTCGCCGCCGCCGGCCACGAGCAGGTCGGGGCCGAGCGCGATCGCGTCGGCCAGCACGCCGCGCAGCTGGCCGGGGTGGTCGACCGGAAATGTGCCGAGGAGGTGAAAGCCGTCAAGCCGCTCGCGTACCACCTCGAAGAGCCGGCGGCCCCGGCGGGAGCGGGTGTTGACGACGAGAACGGTGCGCCGCTCGCGGCGGATCGCCTCCTGGAGCTCGGTCTTGCTGCGCATGCGCTTCCGCCGGTCGGGGGTTGGGTCTCGTGGAACGGTACAGGGTCGGCGAAACTGGGTACTGCGCGGACATGAGTACCGAGGAACACCGCCCCGGAATCGACGAGGAGTTGCGCGAGCAGGTCGCCGTCGAGCATGTGAAGCACGCACTGGCGAGCGACTTCGACGACCACCCGGCCACCGAGGTCGAGCAGGTCGTCGAGGAGGTTCGCGAGCAGTACGCGGACGCACCGGTCCGGGACTTCGTGCCCAACCTGGTCGAGCGCGACGCCCGCGACCGCCTCAAGGAGTCGGAGTAGCGGCGACGTCGGTGTCGGCGGGCGCGCGCTGCGCTCGGGAACGCGCCACGAAGGGCAGCGCCGCCACCTGCACGACCGACGAGACGAGGAACGAGGCCGGGTAGCCCCACACGTCGGCCGCCCGGCCCAGCAACGGCTGCGTCACGATCCCGCCCGTGTTCGACATCAGCGAGTCGAAGGACAGGATCGTGGCGCGCTGCTGCGAGGGGATCAGCCCGTTGAGGTACGCCTGCCGGATCGGCATCGCGGCCGCGAAGAGCAGCCCCCACGCGGCGACGAGCACGAGCGCCACCCAGAAGTTGGCGAGCAGGCCGAGCAGCGCGATCACGCCGGTGGAGAGCACCTCGACCGCGATCAGTGCCGAGGTGCGGCGGTGGAAGAGGCGGCGGATGGCCGGCGTGACGAGGCCGCCGACGATCTGGGCGCCGGCCACGAGCGCGGCGGCGAGCCCGGCCACGCCGTACGCCGAAGGGTCGCCGTACAGGTCGAGCAGGTGCGGCTGGAGCGCGTAGAAGACGTAGATGCCCACCCCACCGGTGAACGGGCCGGCGAGCATCAGGTACTTGACCGCGGGGATGCGCCAGCCGTACTCGACGGAGCTGGACACGATCTCGCGGATCTCGGCCACCGGCCGGGCGTCGCGCCGCGGGGTGAAGCCGATGTCCCGCATGAACAGCGACGCCGCCACGAACATCAGCGCGAGGATGGCCGCCCGCAGCACGAACGGCGCGCCGAGGTTGACCAGCTGGGCGATGTAGCCGCCGGCGACCGAGCCGACCAGCATGCCGCCGCCGCTGATCGCCTGCCCGCGGGCGAAGACGGTCTCCAGCTGGCCGGTGTATCCGGTCGCGGTGAGCGCGTCGACGAGCCAGGCCTCGACCGCGCCGGAGAAGAACGTGAAGCCGAGCCCGAGCAGCAGCGAGACCACCGCCCACTGCCAGAAGGGCGCCTCGACCTGCCACAGCAGCACGTACAGCCCGGTGGTGACGGCCAGCGTCACCGTGCCGAGCAGGAAAGAGGCGCGCCGCCCCCACAGGTCGGCGACCACCCCGGTCGGCACCTCGAAAAGCACCATGCCGGCGGTGAAGAAGGCATTGGCGGCGAATGCCTCCAGATTGGACAGGCCCGCGTCGAGCAGGAAGATCGTGTTGATGCCCCAGATGAGCGAGGCGGCCAGCGTGTTGCCCAGCTGGAGGGCGTAGTAGGTGCGGCGGACACCGGCGGACGTGGTGATCACGTCCCTACCTCACCACGGACCTCCGTCAAAATCGCTTCACGCGCGAGCCCGACTGAGCCAGCGGACCAGATATTTGATATAACTTACCGGCGCGTCCGGCGCTCGACGGAGGGAGGCACGTGACCGACCTCGTACCGGCTGAGGCGTTGTCCGCGCTGGTCGCGCGGCTTTTCGCCGCCGTTGGCGTGCCCGCGGACGGCGCCACCACCGTCGCCGAGGCCCTGGTCGACGCCGACCTGCGCGGCCTCGCCTCGCACGGCTCCCACCTGGTACCGGTCTACGTCGAGCGCCTCCGCCAGGGTTCGGTCAGCACCCGCACCGAGCCGAAGGTGCTCGTCGACGCCGGCGGCATCGCGGTCCTCGACGCCGGCCACGCGCTCGGCGTGCTCACCGCCGACCACGCGATGGCGTTCGCCACCGCCAAGGCGGCCGAGTTCGGTGTCGGGGCGGTCGCGGTGCGGCACGCGTTCCACTTCGGCGCCGCCGGCCGCTACGCGCGCGCCGCCGCCCGCGCCGGCTTCATCGGCATCGCCACCGCCAACACCCGCCCGATGATGCCCGCGCCCGGCGGCGGCCACCCGGTGGTCGGCAACAACCCGGTAGCGATCGGCGTTCCGGGCCCGGACCCGGACGAGCCGCTGGTGCTCGACATCGCGCTCTCCGCCGCGAACATCGGCCGCATCCGCCTGGCCGCCGGCAACGGCAACGGCATCCCGGACGGGTGGGCCACCGACGCCGAGGGCCGGCCCACCACCGACCCGGCCGCCGCGCTCGCCGGCATGCTGCTGCCGGCCGCCGCGCACAAGGGGTTCGGGCTGGCGCTCATGGTCGACGTGCTCGCCGGTGTGCTGGCCGGCGGCGGCTACGGCGAGCGGGTCAACGGCCTGTACGCGGACACCGCCGTACCCAACGAGTGCGGGCATTTCTTCCTCGCGCTGGACGTGGCGGCGTTCGGTGACATCGACGGGTTTGCCACCCGGCTGGCCAATCTGGAAGCCTCGGTGACCGCGCCGCCGTTCGCGCCAGGCGTCGACCGGGTGCTCCTGCCCGGCCAGCGCTCGGCCGAGCGGCTACGCGACGCCGTGCGGCGGGGCGTGCCGGTCGACCAGGGTGTGCTGGCGCGGCTGCGCGACCTCGCCGCGGACCTGGACGTTCCCTTACCGGAAGGACTCCCGAGGTGAACCTCTCCGAACCCGCCGCCTACTCCGGCGAGCTGCCCGACCGGGCCGCGGCCGGCGACCAGGGTGAGGCGCTGCGCCGGTTCCGCGAGATCATGGTGCAGACCGACGATCTGTCCTGGGTGGACAAGACGCTCGCCGGCCTGTCCCACAAGATGCTGTGGCGCGACGACGAGAGCGGCGCCTCGATCGCGCTCGTCCGCTTCGAGAAGGGCGCGGGCATCCCGTCGGCGCACGCGCACGCCTCCAACCAGTTCATGTTCTGCCTCAGCGGCCGGTACACGTACGAGCCCACCGGCATCACGCTCACCCCCGGCTCCTTCTACTGGAACCCGAAAGGCAGCGTGCACGGGCCGACCCGCGCCGAGGAGGAGTCGGTGCTGCTGGAGGTCTACGACGGGCCGCACTACCCGACCCAGCCCGACTGGTACACCAGCGAGGAAGACGCCCGCTGACATGCCCAAGGAGCCGCTCGTCGCGCCCGGCCTGGCCCCGCCCAACGGCCACTTCTCGCAGGCCACGGTGGCCGGGCCGGGCCGGTTCGTGTTCATCTCCGGGATGACCGCGCGGCGGGCGGACGGCACGATCGCCGGCGTCGGCGACATCACCGAGCAGACCCACCAGGTCTGCCGTAACCTCGCCGCCGCCGTCGAGGCCGCGGGCGGCACACTCGACGACATCGCGCGCGTCGACGTGTACGTGCGCGACATCCGCGACTTCGCGGCCATCCACGAGGTGCGGCGGCAGCATTTCACCGGCGAGCCGCCAGCGTCCACAATGGTCGAGGTGTCACGGTTCGTGCACGACGACTACCTGATCGAGATCAACGCGATCGCCGTGCTAAGGGGTGGGGCATGAGCGCCGGCGTGGATGTCCACACCCACCTGGCGCCGGTGCTCGACCGGGTGTACACGGTGGACGGGCCGCCCGACCTGGCCGACCCGGACCGCCTGGAGTCACACCTCGACGCGGCGAGCCTGGCGGGCGCGATCGTGTCGGTCCCGCCGCCGTACTACCGCCAGGACCTCACCAACGACGACGGCGTGGAGTGGGCCGCCGCCGTCAACACCGGCCTGGCCACCCGACTCGCGGGCCACTCCCGCCTGCGCGGGCTGGCCTTCCTCCCGCTCCACGACCCGGCGGCCGCGCTCCGCGCCTACCAGGCGACCGCCGACGGAGACTGGGTAGGCGTCGTGGCCGGCGCCGGCGGCCGCTGCCCGTCGCTCGCCGACCCCGCCTACGAGCCGCTGTGGCAGGCACTCGACGCGGACGGCCGCGCGCTGATGCTCCACCCGGCCCAGTCCCCCGACTACCGCCTGGCCGACTTCTACCTGCACAACCTGCTCGGCAACCCGGTCGAGACCGCCGTCGCCGCCGCCCAGCTGGTCTTCGGCAACGTGCTGGCCCGCCACCCCGCGCTCCGCGTGATCCTGGTACACGGCGGCGGCGTGGTGCCCGCACTGGCCGGCCGCTGGGCCCGCGGCGTCGAGACCACCCGCCCCGGCGTGCCCGAGCAGGAGCTGCCCGTCCGCGACGCGCTGCGCCGCTTCTGGGTCGACAGCCTCACCCACGACGCCACGATGGCCCGCGCGATGGTCGAGGTCTTCGGCGCCGACAAGGTCCTGCTCGGCAGCGACTGGCCCTTCCCGATGGGCACCCCGGACCCGACGGCCGCGCTCAACTCCTGCCCAGCCCTGGACGGCGTAGCCGCGAAGGCCGCCACCACCAACGCCACGGACGCCTTCGGCTGGCCCGGCGCCGGGATTTAGAGCCCTTTCGGAGTCGAGGTGGGCGGGCGCTGATTCCTTTAGGACAAAGATGTGAGCTACCGCGATGTCCGTCGTGGTCCAGACCGCTGCGCGGGGCCCCCGGGGAAACGTGGAGCGCAGCGGAGCGTTTTCTTGGGGTGCATTTCCCGCGGCCTCACCCGTCCGCCGTTGGTCGCGCCCGGCGGTGGTCGACGTTTGTCCACAATGCCGGATCGGCGATCCAGGAAAGCAACGGGGTTTCGTCGCCGCGAGTAACCGCCGCGGCGGTGTGAGCGGCGCGAGACTCGAGATCTAGGTCACGAAGAGTTCGTCGACGCGGGTGAGGGTTTCGCGGAGGTTGTCGGGGCCGGCGAGCTTCTGGGCCTCCGGGATGGAGAGCCAGCGCAGGTCGGCGCCGGGCTTCTCGGGGCGGGCCGCCTCGGGCGAGTCGGTGGCGAGGACGAAGCGCAGGTCGGCGTGTTCGTGTGCGGGCTCGGTGGCGGACGGGGTGACCGAGACCACCGCGACGTGCACGAGCTGGGCGTCGGGCCAGGGCACCAGGTCGTCCAGGCCGGTTTCCTCGCGGCCCTCGCGGAGGGCGACCGCGAGTGGGGCGGTCTCGCCCGGGTCGCCGTGGCCGCCCACCTGGAGCCAGGCCTGCTGGCGGGCGTGCCAGCGGAGCAGCGCGCGGCGCGTCGGCGGGTGGACGATGACGGCGGACGCGGTGACGTGCAGCGGCGTGGCGCGGGACCATGGGTCTCCGGCCAGCAGGTCGCGGACGCGGGCCACGTCGGTGGCCTCGGTGTCGGTGCGCGGCTTGTAGCGGTCGAGGACCTCGGCGAGTGACTCCAGCACCCGCCCACCCTAAACGCGGGAACCCGCGACCATGCGCGCGACTCGGAGCGGGCATGAGACGCATCGCGGCGGTCGCCGCCGTCCTGGTCCTGGCGGCGTGCGACTCGACTCAGCCCGCGGCGGCCCCACAGACGTCCGCGCCCGCGCCGGCGGCAGCTGTCGAATCCCTCCCCAACTGCGCGGCCGACGTGCCGAGCCGGGTGTTGCCGGAGTGGGCGCGGACCGGGTTCAGCGAGAAGGAACCGCGGATGCCGTACGTGCTCGGCGAGCGCGGCGACATCGTGGCGATCATCTTCGGGTACCCGCTGCACCAGCCGCCGCTGCCGGACCGCAGCAACAAGATCCTGTGGGTGTCACGGGCGCCGCTGGAGACCGGGAGCCCGCTGGTGATCGAGGGGCGGCTGGACGGTGTGGGCGAGGTCACCACGCGGGAGGTCGGCGGCGGTCCCGGGCCGTCGATCATCGACCTGCCGCGGCCGGGCTGCTGGCACCTCGACCTGAAGTGGTCCGGCCACACCGACACGATGCGGCTGACGTACCAGAAGAAGTAGGAAGAAAGCGGCGGCCCGGGAGGTTGCACGATCTTGTGATCGACGTACCCCTGTCCGTCCTCGACGTCGCGCCCGTCGCCGCCGGCGCCTCCTCCGGTGACGCCCTGCGCGCCACCACCGACCTGGCCCGCGCGGTCGAGCGGATGGGCTACCACCGGTTCTGGGTGGCCGAGCACCACAACATGCCGGCGATCGCGAGCTCGGCGCCCGCGGTGCTGATCGCCCACCTCGCCGCCGCCACTTCGACGATGCGGATCGGCTCGGGCGGTGTGATGCTGCCCAACCACGCTCCGCTTGTGGTGGCCGAGCAGTTCGGCACGCTCGCCGCGCTCCACCCGGGCCGGATCGACCTGGGCATCGGGCGGGCGCCCGGCACCGACCAGGCCACCGCGCTGGCGCTGCGCCGCACGGTCGAGGGTTTGTCGGCGGAGCAGTTCCCGCAGGAGCTGGGCGAGCTGATCAACATGTTCACCGGCGAACAGCCGCGCCGGATCGTGGCCACGCCTGGCCTCGGCGAGAGCCCGGCGGTGTGGCTGCTCGGGTCGAGCGGGTTCAGCGCGCGGCTGGCCGGGCTCCTCGGGCTGCCGTTCTCGTTCGCGCACCACTTCAGCGCGGCCAACACGCTCCCCGCCCTCGCCCTGTACCGGGAGAGCTTCCGGCCCTCGCGGTGGCTGGACGAGCCGTACGCGATGGTGGCCGTCGCCACGGTCGTCGCCGACACGGACGAGCGGGCGCGGTGGCTGGCGCGGCCGAGCGCGCTCTCGTTCCTGCGGCTGCGGCAAGGGCGCCCGCAGGCGCTGGCCACGCCGGAGGAGGCGGCCGCGTATCCGTACACGGACGTCGAGCGGGAGTTCATGGCCGAGCGCTGGGAGGGGCAGGCCGTCGGGTCGCCGGAGACCGCCCGCCGGGCGCTGGAGGAGCTCCAGGCGAAGACGCGGGCCGACGAGCTGATGCTCACCGCGCTCGTCTACGACGTCGAGGACCGCATCCGCTCGTTCGAGCTGGCGAAGAAGGCAGTCACCGAGAGCTAACACCCCGAAACAACAACGTCATCGATACGTCACCGGCCCGCACCAGGGACGCCTCTACTCTTCTAGGAGTGGGCGCGGGGCAGCCGGAATCGTGGGGCCGGCGAAACGCGAACACGGTGCGTAAACGCACCGCGGTGGCGGCGGGGATAGGTGCCCATCCCCGCCGCCACATTCGCGTCTAGCGCAGGTAGACGTTCGGCTGAGCCGGAGTCGCCATCCCGTTTCCGATGAAGAAGCTCGGGTGCGGCGGCTGGTTGTAGGCGGTGTTCTGCCACGCGATCGCGACCCGGTACTGCGCGTCGTGCATCAGCGTGTGGATCTTCCGGTCGGTGACGACCGGCGTGGAGTAGATCCGGAGCGCGGAGTTGCTGGACGTACGCCAGATGACCTCCTCGCGCCAGTCGCCGAGGATGTCACCGGAGAGCGCGGGCGTGGCCTTGGTGCCGTTGTTCGACGCCACGCCCGAGCCGTCGAGCAGCCGGGCGTCCGAGGACGTGCCGTACTTGTCGATCCGGGTCTGGTCGAGCAGCTCGCGCACCGGGTCGCCGTCCCACCAGATCAGGAAGTTGGCCGAGGACGGCTTGCGCCCGACGTTGGCGCCGCTGGTGCTGCGCAGCCCGTCGACGCCGGAGGACCACATCTCCGCGCCGGCGTTCCCGGCGTACACGTCGCCCGCCACGCCACGGCCGTTGTCGCAGCCGCAGACCGGCGCGGTCCAGATGTTCTGCCCGGTGCCGGCGTGGATGTCCATCGCGGGCTGGCTGGTCGACTCGTGCACGGTGAAGATCTCGATGCCGGCCCGCGACGGGACGAGGTCGCCGACGTGCAGCGCGTCGCCGTGGCCGAAACCGGTGCGGTACATGAACGCGCCGTTGTCGTCGATCGTCGCCGAGCCGTAGACGACCTCCTGGCGCCCGTCGTTGTCGACGTCCGCGATGGAGAGGTTGTGGTTGCCCTGGCCGTAGGCGCCGACGTTGCTGTTGCCCGAGTCGTACGTCCACCGCCGCACCAGGCTCCCGTTGCGGAAGTCCCAGGCCACGACCACCGCGCGGGTGTAGTAGCCGCGGGCCATGATGAGCGAGGGCCGGGTGCCGTCCAGGTACGCGGTGCCGGCGAGGAAGCGGTCCACCCGGTTGCCGTACGAGTCGCCCCACGAGGAGACGGTGCCGCGCGGCGGCTCGTAGTTCACGGTGGACAGCGCGGCGCCGGTGCGCCCGTCGAACATCGTCAGGAACTCCGGCCCGGTGAGGATGTAGCCGTCGCCGTTGCGGTGCACCGCGGACGCGTTGCCGATCACCTGGCCGGTGCCGGAGCGGGTGCCGTCGGCGGTCTTCATGGCGACCTCGGAGTCGCCGTCACCGTCGTAGTCGTACACCTGGAACTGGGTGTAGTGGGCGCCGGCCCGGATGTTGGCGCCCAGGTCGACGCGCCACAGGCGGGTGCCGTTGAGCCGGTACGCGTCGACGAAGACGTTGCCGGTGACGCCCGCCTGCGAGTTGTCCTTGGCGTTGTCCGGGTCCCACTTGAGCACGATCTCGTACTGCCCGTCGCCGTCCAGGTCGCCGACCGACGCGTCGTTGGCGACGTACCCGCTGCCGGGTGACTGGATCGGCACGTCGAGGTACCCGTTCGCGAACGACAGCGACGCCTCCGACGCGCCCTGCTCGGCACCGTTGACGACCGCCCGCACGGTGTACGACGAGTTCGCCGCCGCCCCGCTGTCGAGGTAGTTCGTCGAGTTGGTGATCGGGGTGGAGTTGACCTTGGTGCCGCCCCGGTAGACGTTGAAGCCGGTGCTCGCCGCCTCGGTGCCGAGCAGCCGCCACGAGACGAGGTTGCCCGAGCCGGACCGCACGCTGATCAGGCCGCGGTTGAGGTCCTCCGCCTGCTTGGCGCCGGCCGGCGGCGGCCCCGTCGTGGGCGGCGGGGTGGTCGGCGGCGGCGCGGTGGTCGGGTTGGACGAGGTGGGCGGGGCGCCGGTCGTGGGAGAGACGGGCGCCCCGGTGCACGTTGTCCCGTTGAGGGCGAATGACGCGGGCACCGGGTTGGCGCTGTTGTTCCACGAGCCGTTGAACCCGAACGACGCGGTCCCGTTCGTGGCGATCGCGGCGTTGTAGCCCGCGTCGCCGGCGGTGACCTGCGCGCCGCTCTGGGTGACCGTGGCGTTCCAGGCCTGGGTGACGGTCTGGCCGGCGGCGTACGACCACACCAGCGACCAGCCGTTGACCGGGTCGCCGAGGTTGGTGATGGTCACGCTCGCGCCGAAACCGCCCTGCCACTGGTTGGTGACGGCGTAGTCGACCCGGCAGCCGGCGGCCGCGGACGCGGAGGTCGCGACCACGGCGGCGAGGACGCCGGCACCGGCCACGGCACCGGCGAGCGTGGAGGAGAGCAGCGCGACGCGCCGCCTGGAAGTAAGCATGTGAGGACTCCAGAGGAAGCGGGCGGCGTGCCCGGCGCCACCACAGACGAGGAGTCGGCTCCCAACGTCTCCGGCGATCCTAAGGCAAGGGCTTTCCTCAGGACAATATCGAAGGGCTTCAGTAAGTCTCCCGAACGACCACCCATCCGCCGGCGGGGACCTCGGCGGCCGGCTTGCCGGTCATCAGGTCGGTGCCCTCCGTCTCCACCGCGCGGGCCGTCGAGCCGTGGTTGAACGCGAACAGCCAGCTCGCGTGCCGGCCGGTGCGGCGGACCAGCTCCAGCTCCGCGGCGCCCTCGCGCACCGGGATGCCGGCCGCCTCCGCCAGCAGCTCGCCGTACGCCGCGTCGTCCAGGCGGGTCGAGACGTACCACGCCGTGCCGGCCCCGAAACGGTGCCGCGTGACGCCCGGTCTCACGAAAGCCGCCCCGGCCAGGTGGACGTCCTCCGACCACCCCGCCTCGGTGGGGCGGAACTCCTCGACACGTACCCCCAGCACGTCGCGGAGCGCGCCGGGATAGCCGCCCAGCCGCACCCGCCCGTACTCGTCGGCCACCCCGGACAGGTACGTCGCGACGAGGCGGCCGCCACCGTCCACGTAGGTCCGCACCGCCGCGGCCTCCGCGTCGGACATCAGGTAGTGGGCGGGGAGCACGAGCAGCTGGTACGGCAGGGGTCCGCCCTGTGCCAGCGACACGAAGTCGGCCGTGATGCCCGCCCGCCACAGCGCCCGGTGGGCCGCGCGCACCTCGGCGAGGTAGTCGATGCCGTCCCAGGGCAGGCCCGGCCCCGAAAGCGCCCACCACGACGGCGCGTGCCAGGCGACCGCCACCGACGCCTCGACCGCGCCGGCGTCCACTTCGCGCAGCCCGCCCAGCGCGGCGCCGAGCTCCACGGCCTCCCGGTACACGCGGCTGTCCGGCCCGGCGTGCGGGACGAGCGCGGAGTGGAAGCGCTCGGCCCCGCCGCGCGGCGCCCGCCACTGGAAGAACATCGCGCCGCGCGAGCCGCGGGCCACGTGCGAGAGGCTGTGCCGGGCCATCCGGCCGGGCTCCTTGGCGTGCATGCGGCCGCCCGCGTAGATCAGGTTGGGCGCGCTCTCCATGAGCAGCCAGGGCCGCCCGCCGGCCCACGACCGGGCCAGGTCGGCGCCGAACGCGGTCTCCTCCTCGGCCCCGGGCCCCGCGTCGGACGGGTAGTGGTCGATCGCCACCACGTCCACCTCCCGGGACCAGCGCGCGTGGTCGACCGGCACCCACCCGCCGAAGACGAAGTTGGTGGTGATCGGCACGTCCGGCGTGGCCGCGCGGAGGATGTCGCGCTGTTCGGTGTACGCGGCCAGCAGCTCGTCCGACCAGAACCGCTTGAAGTCGAGCACCTGCCCCGGGTTGTGCAGGTACTGGGTGGCGCGCGGCGGGAAGACGTAGGACCAGTCGGCGTAGTGCTGGCTCCAGAACGCCGTGGTCCACGCGTCGTTGAGCGCGTCGAGCGTGCGGTAGCGGCCTTGCAGCCAGGCCCGGAAAGCGCCCGCCGCGTGGTCGCAGTGGCACGTCGTCCCGTACTCGTTGTGCACGTGCCACAGCGCCACGCCCGGGTGGTCCGCGTACCGGCGGGCCAGCTCGCGGGCGATCCGCCGGCACGCCTCCCGGTAGGCCGGGGCGCTCGCGCAGTAGGTGTCCCGGCTGCCGTGCAGCAGGCGGGTGCCGTCCGCACGCACCGGCAGGGCGTCGGGGTGGGCCAGGCTGAACCACGGCGGCGGCGAGGCGGTGGGCGTGGCCAGCGCGACCTTGACGCCGCCGGCGTCGAGGAGGTCGAGCACCCGGTCCAGCCAGTCGAAGGTGTACCGCCCCTGCTCCGGCTCCAGCCGCGACCAGGCGAACACGCCGACGCTGACCAGGTTGACGCCGGCCCGCCGCATCAGCGCGACGTCCTCCCGCCAGACGTCTTCGGGCCACTGTTCGGGGTTGTAGTCCCCGCCGTAGCACAGTCCCTCGACCCCGCGCGGCCACTCCATCGGCGCTCCTTGAGGCGTTGACAGTTTGTTGGGTTAGACGAAAAACTAACCCACATGCCGTACCGACCGCCGCTGGTGCCCTTCGAGACGTTCGTCGCCGACCCGCCGGACCTGCCCGTCCGGGCGCCCGGCGAGCAGGGGCTCTCGGCCGTGACCAGGGCCGAGCTGGTCACCACCGACGCCTCCGGCGTGTCGGTGAAGGCCACGACGTCCGACGGCGGGACGCTCGCGATCCAGATCGGCGCCGCCGGCGAGGGCATCCTGCGGGTACGGCTGAGCGAGGCACCCGACGCGCGCGGCCGCTCGGCCCGCGCGCTCGCACTGGTACGGCCCGAGACGCACCCGGCGACCGTGACCGTGGCCGGGCCCGTCGTGCGGGTCAGCGCCGGCGCGGTGACCGCCGAGCTCACCCTCGACCCGTGGCACCTGCGCTTCGTCGACCCGGCCGGCCGCGTGCTGCTGGAGGAGAGCCCCGGCGAGCGGGACATCAGCGGCCGCATGCGCACGCTCCCCTTCGGCCGCTCGCTCGTCGACGGCACCGTCGCGGCGTACCACGAGAGCTTCACCGCGCCCGCCGACGAGCGGTTCGTGGGCTTCGGCGAGAAGTTCACCCCGCTGGACAAGCGCGGCCAGCGCGCCCTGATGTGGAACTTCGACGCGTTCGGCACCGAGTCCGACCGCTCGCACAAGACCGTGCCGCTCTACCTCTCCAGCCGGGGGTACGGGGTGCTGGTCGACAGCGGCATGCCGGTCGAGTTCGACATGTGCCAGTCGACGCACAGCTGCGTGCAGATCCTGGTGCCGGACGACGTGCTCGACTACTACGTGATCGCCGGGCCGGCGCCGGCGGACGTGCTCGACCGGTACAACCGGATCACCTGCCGGCCGCTGCTGCCGCCGAAGTGGGCGTTCGGCGCGTGGATGTCCTCGGGGTTCTATGTGGACACCCAGGAGAAGGTGCTGGACCGGGCGCGGCGGCTGCGCGAGCGCGGCATCCCGTCGGACGTGCTGCACCTCGACTGCTACTGGCAGGTGGCCGGGCACTGGTCCGACCTGCGGTGGGACGCGGACAACTTCCCCGACCCGGCCGGCATGCTGCGCGCGTTGGCCGAGCAGGGCTTCAAGGTGTGCCTGTGGACCAACCCGTACATCAGCCACGGCTCCCCCGCCTTCGC
This sequence comes from Phytohabitans sp. LJ34, assembly GCF_052068095.1. Classification (NCBI taxonomy): domain Bacteria; kingdom Bacillati; phylum Actinomycetota; class Actinomycetes; order Micromonosporales; family Micromonosporaceae; genus Phytohabitans; species Phytohabitans sp. LJ34. The sequence goes on from NZ_JBQHDG010000040.1 coordinate 32,009, forward strand.
CGAGGCGTCCGAGGCCGGTTACTTCCTGCGGCGGGCGGACGGCTCGACGTACGTGGCCGACGTGTGGCACGGCTCCCACCCGGCGTCCGGGATCGTCGACTTCACCAACCCGGCCGCGGTCGCCTGGTTCGTGCGGCTGCTGCGGCCGCTGCTGGAGCAGGGCGTGGCCGCGTTCAAGACGGACTTCGCCGAGGGCGTGCCGGCCGACGCGGTGGCGCACAACGGGATGACCGGCACCGAGCTGCACAACGTGTACGCGCTGCTCTTCAACGACACCGTCTCGGCGGTCACCCGCGAGGTCGCCGGCCACGGGCTGGTGTGGGCGCGCTCGTCGTACCTGGGCGGCCAGCGGCACTCGGCCCAGTGGGGCGGCGACGTCGCCTCCACCTACCCCGCGATGGGCAGCACGCTGCGCGGCGGCCTCTCGCACGGGCTCTCCGGCGTGCCGTTCTGGAGCCACGACGCGGGCGGCTTCCACGGCACGCCGACGCCCGACCTGTACGTGCGGTGGGCCCAGTTCGCCGCACTCTCCCCGCTCGTGCGCTTCCACGGCACGACGAGCCGGCTGCCGTGGGACTTCCCCGCCGACGCCGAACGGCTCGCCGTCGAGGCGCTGCGGCTGCGCTACCGGCTGATGCCGTACATCTACTCGTGCGCCGTCGAGTCGTCCCGCACCGGCGTCCCGCTGATGCGCGCGCTGCTCGTCGACCACCCCGACGACCCGGCCGCGTGGGGCGCCGAGCTTGAGTACCTGCTCGGCCCCGACCTGCTCGTCGCGCCGATGCACGACCCGTCCGGCGAGCGCGACGTCTACCTGCCCGCCGGTCGGTGGGTGGACCACTGGACCGGCGAGACCCACGAGGGTGGGCGGTACCTGCGGGTGTCGGCCCCGCTCGAGCGCATCCCGCTCTTCGTGCGGCACGGCGCGCTGATCCCGGTACTGTCCGATCAGGACACCGTGGGCGAAGGCCCGTTCGACGGTGTCACTGTGGTCAGCTGGGGCGGCACCGACGCCCGCACCGTGGTGCGGGACGTCGACGGCGACACCGAGCTCGTCGCCGTCCGCGAGGGCGACACCCTCCGCGTGACCCGTGAGGGTCCTTTGCGGGTACGGGACGCGACCCTCGCGTTTGGACGTGGTCAGGGCGTACCGCACGTGGTTTTGACGCCTTGATCGCTCTGCGCAGGCGTGGTGCCATGGTGGGGGTGCCACGCCTGCGCCCCATACGCTCCTGGTAGTACCAGTTTGGTATTAGCATCGAGCCATTTAGATGCAATAACGTGATGCGTCCATTGTCGGTCCCCAAAAGGAGTCCGTCGTGCGCATCCGCCTGCTCCTGGCCACCACGGCCACCGCCCTCGCCGGCGCGCTCGTCGCGCCGAGCATCGCCTCCGCCGCCCCGCCGCAGCCATTCATCATCGGCGGCGGCACCGTCTCCTCCGCCCCCTGGGCCGCGGCCGTCTTCAGCGGCGGCTCGTTCACCTGCTCCGGCTCGATCATCGCGTCCCAGTGGGTGCTCACCGCCCGCCACTGCCTGGGCGGCAGCATGTCCGTCCGCGTCGGCAGCGTGATGTACGCGTCCGGCGGCCAGACCCGCACGGTCACCTCGACCGCCGGCCAGAACGACCTGGCGCTGCTCCGCCTCAGCTCCGGCGTCTCGACCACGTACGTGACGCTGGCCAACAGCAACCCGCCCGTCGGCTCGACCAACAACATCTACGGCTGGGGCCGCACCTGCACCAACTGCCCCGCCTCGCCCCAGCTCAAGACCGCCACCGTGACGGTCTCCAGCCTCAACGCCACCGACGCCTACGGCGGCCCCGCGATCCGCAGCACCCGCGGCAACGGCGTAGCCTGGCGCGGCGACTCCGGCGGCCCGCAGTTCTACAATGGACAGCAGGTCGGTGTCTGCTCGACCGGCAACGGCTCCACCTACCAAAACTACGGCAGCGTGGCGGCCAACCGCTCCTGGATCCGCTCGGTAGCCGGCGTCTGACCCTCGAGATCCAGGGGAGCTGGCGCAGATCCAGCTTCCCTGGATCCCCCAGCGGATGCCGCACCCGCCGGAGGCGCCGCACTGGAGACCTTTCGGGGTCAGGGTCGCCGCTCGTCGTGGCGTTGCTTCGAGGCATATTTGCCCACGTCCGCGTCAGCCGCGGACCGTGTGGACAAACGTCGACCACCGCCTGGCGCGAGCTCCGTCACCCCGCACCCTTTCCTGTCGGCCGGTTGCGCACAGGGGTGAGCGCGACCAACCGCGGACGGGTGAGCCCGCGGGAGCATGCGGCGCGCGACCAGACGCGGACGTGGGCAAATATGTCAGCCCTTGATGGCTCCTACGATCACGCCCTTGACGAAGTGGCGCTGGATGAAGGGGTAGACCAGCACGATCGGGGCCACCGTCACCACCACGACCGCCATCTTGATGGCCTGTGTCGGTGGCAGGGAGCCGACCGCCTGGCCGGAGAAGTTGGGCGACTGGCCCTGGATGACCATGCTGCGCAGGATGTTCTGGATGGGGAACTTGTCGTTGCTGTTGATGTACAGCAGCGCGTTGAACCAGACATTCCAGTAGCCGACCGCGTAGAAGAGGCCCACCACGGCGATGACCGGGCGGCTGAGCGGCATCACGATGCGCCACAGGATGCGAAACTCGCCGGCGCCGTCGATGCGTGCGCTGTCCATGAGCTCTTGAGGTAGGCCCTGGAAGAAGCCGCGGACGACGACGAGGTTGAAGACGCTGATGGCGCTCGGCAGGATCAGCGCCCACAGGCTGTCCTTGAGGCCGACGCCGGTGACCACGAGGTAGCTGGGCACCAGGCCGGGGTAGATGAGGAACGTCAGCAGGAAGAAGAACAGCAGCGGGCGGTGGCCGACCGAGCCGGGGCGGGACAGGCCGTACGCGGCGAGCACCGTCAGCGTGAGGCTCACGATCGTGCCGGCGACGGTGACCATCGTCGAGACCCAGAGTGCGCGGGTGACGATGCCGCCGGAGAAGATCGTCACGTAGGCGGACGCGTCTATGCCCTTCGGCACCATCACCATGCCGCCGGCGTCGTTGATGGTCTTGCGCGAGGAGAAGCTGGTCACCAGCACCGACCACAGTGGAATCAGCACGACCAGGGCCATCACGGTCAGGACCGCGCCCTTGCCGGCCAGGCCGGCGGCCGTCGGCTTCTCCTCCCAGGGAGCGCGTTTGGCGGTAGTCATTGCTTGGAGATCAACCCCCGCTCACCGATCATGTGGGCGACCTTGTTGGCGGCCAGGATCAGTACCAGGCCCACCGCTGCCTTGAAGAGGCCGGCAGCGGCGCCGAAGCCGAAGTTGCCCGTGGTGATGGACTGGTAGTACACGAACGTGTCGAGCACCTCGGCGGCGTCGCGGCCGACCGCGTCGCGCTGGAGGAGGAACTGTTCGAAGCCGACCGACAGCGCGTCGCCGAGGCGCAGGATGAGCAGCAGCACGATGACCGGTCGCAGGCCGGGCAGCGTGACGTGCCAGAGGCGTCGCCAGCGGCCGGCGCCGTCGACCGCGGACTGCTCGTAGAGGCTGGGGTCGATCATCGCCAGCGCGGCCAGGAAGACGATCATGCCCCAGCCGGCGTCCTTCCAGACCGACTCGGCGGTGACCAGCACGATGAACGTGTCCGGGTTGGTCATGATGCCGGGCGGCTCGATGCCGGCCTGGCGCAGCTCCTGGGACAGCAGCCCGGCGCCGCCGAGCATCTGCACGAAGAACGTCACCACCAGCACCCAGCTGAAGAAGTGCGGAAGGTACACGATCGTCTGGATGAACGCGCGCAGCTTGCCCGACATCACGCTGTTGAGCAGGATCGCCAGGGCGATCGGGATCGGGAAGAAGAAGACCAGCTGGAACGCGGTGATGGTGAGCGTGTTCCACAGCGCGTCCCAGAAGGCGGGGTCGCTGAAGAGGTCGTTGAAGTTGCCGAAGCCGATCCACTCGCTGGCCAGGAACGCGGACAGCGGCCCGTCGCCCGCGTACGGGTTGTAGTCCTGGAACGCGACCACGTTGCCGAGTGTGGGCAGGTAGTGGAAGACCAGCAGCAGGAGCGCGGCCGGCGCGGCCATCAGCAGCAACGGCCAGTCTCGCCGGAGGCGCGCCCTCAGCGGCACCCGCGCGCGCCGCCTCTTCCTGGGCGGCGACGGCGGGGCGGGCGGCCGGGCCAGCTCGTCGCTGGCCCCGGCCGCCACGGGTGCTTCGGTACTCATTTGCCGGCGTCGCTCCGCGCCTTGGCCAGGAAGTCGCGGGCCTCGTTGCCGCCGCCCGCGCTCTTCCATTCGTTGAGGAGCCCGTCGAACTCGGTCAGCGCGCGGCGCCCGCGCACGATGTCAGTGATCTTGTCTTCGAACGGGATGGTCTGCGACTTGTACGTGGCCGGGAACTCCAGCTTGATCCCGTCCCACGGGTTGGTCTCCATAAACTTGACCATCGCGTTGGAGTAGGTCAGCAGGTCCGGCACGTACTTCGGCGTCTCGGGCCACGGCTGGACGACCGGGCTGCGGCCGCTCACGAAGAAGTACTGGTTACCGATCTCCTTGAAGCCCAGGTCGGTCTTGACCGGGCCGTCCGGCGTCATCGTGTGGTGCTTGCCCTCGATGCCGTACTCGCGCAGGTGCCACTCCTTGCTGCCGAACGGCGCCGAGCACCAGTTGACGATCTTGAGCAGCTCCTCGACGCGCTCCTTGCCGAGGCCCTTCTTGACGAACGTGTACGAGATCGGCTTGTCGTCGCCCCACACCAGCGGGTCGCCGCCGGTCGCCGAGAAGATCGGCACCGGTTGGAGGTTGAAGCCGGGCGTGACCTTCTGCTGCTGGGCCTGCATGCCCTGCCACGCACCCGGGCCGTCCTGGTGGAAGATGATCCGGCCGCTCTCCAGGAGCTTCTTGGCGTCGCCGCCCTTGCTGGACACCAGGTCCGGGTGGACGAGCCCGTCCTTGTAGATCCGGGCCATGACCTCGAGGGCCGCCTTGAACTCCGGCGTCTCGTACTTGTGCTCCGGCGTTCCGTCGGACTTGAGCCGCCACCCGGTCTCCGAGCCCGGCGACTTGTGGAACATCTGCACCATCGCGAAGATGTCGCTGAACGCCCAGACGCCCTTCTTGGTGTCGGTCACCTGCTTGCCGATGCTGAGCAGCTCGTCGATCGTCTTCGGGTACGTGAGGCCCTTCGCGTCGAGCAGGTCCTTGCGGTAGAAGAGCGCCCACGGGAAGGGGCCGTCGGTCGGGTTGGGGACCGCCATGAGGCGCTCGTTCCACACCGCGTTCTGCCACGCGCCGGTCGGGAAGGTGGCGAGCATCGGGTAGGCGTTGACCTTGTCGCCGGACAGGTAGTCGGTGAGGTCCTCGAAGAGCGCCTTGACCGCGTCGGTGAAGCGGGGCAGCTTCTCCACCTCCCACTGCGGCACGCACAGCAGCTCGGGCACGTCACGGGCGCCGAGCATCGCGTTGAGCTTGTCCGCGTAGGTCAGGCCGTCCTGGATGGAGAAGTTGATCGGGGTGCCGAGCTCCGTGTTGACGGCGGTGAGGTAGGCGTTCTGCCCCAGGCCGGGCGGCGCCGGCCCCCACGCCGGCGTCATGGCGCTGATCTCCTTGCCGCTGCTGCCGGGCTTTTCGGCGATCAGGTCGACGAGGTTCGACGGGTACTTGTTGTAGCCGTCGGGGATCGGCCGGGTGCTCGTGATGTCCGGCTGCGGGATGCCGCTCGGCAGCTTGCCCTGCGCCGGCAACACGCCGGTGACCTTGCCGGTGTCGGTCGCGGTGCCCTTGTTGCCGCTCCCTTCCCCACACGCGCTGAGCAGGCCGCCACCGGCGATCGAGACGGCGCCGAGGCCCGTGAGGCCGAGGAATCTTCTGCGGTTGGTCGCCGCGCCCGCGAGGGGTGGAGTCACGGCGCACTCCCTTCTATTGGCAAAAAGTGGTATGACTGTAGTTAGTTCGTCTACCGACTAAACAAAGTCTCGCGAATCACAAACTAGACCAACGGCGACCGCCGCCACAAGGGCGGACCCGGTACGGCATGATGGGCAGGCCAGCCCGGGGCACCACCTGACCGACGCCGGAAACGGGGCTGACTTGATCACGATGCAGAGCGGGCCGCAGCCGGCCGACTTCGCCGACGTGCGAGCCACCAACCTCGCCGTCGTCCTCCGCCATGTGCGCACGCACGCGCCATGCTCGCGGGCCGACATCGCGGCCGCCACCGGGCTCAACAAGGCCACGGTCTCGAGCCTCGTCGCCGACCTCATCGAGCGGCGGCTGCTGCGCGAGACCGGGCTCGCCGAGCACCGGATCGGCCGCCCGGCGACGATGCTGGTGCTCGACGGCCAGCCCTACGCGGCGATCGGCATGGAGGTCGCCGCGGACCACCTGACCGCCGTCGCGGTCGACCTCGCCGGCGAGCAGCTGCTCTCCTGGCGACGGGCGTTCACGGGCACGGAAACGGCGGCCGGCAAGGCGGTCAGCACGATCGCCGCGCTCGCCGCCCGGGCCGCCTCGCGCGTCGCCGCACAGGGTCGCCAGGTGCTCGGCGTGACCGTCGGCGTGCCCGGCCTCGTCGACGCCGACGGCGCCGTGCGGCTCGCCGCCGGCCTCGGGTGGCGCGACGTCGAGCTCCGCGCCGACCTCGTGCGCGCGCTCCGCGACCCCAAGTACGACGTGGCCGTCGACAACGACGCCAACCTCTCCGCGCTGGCCGAGCACCGCTACGGCGCGTACGCCGGCACGGCCAACCTCGTCTACCTCACCGGCGAGCTGGGCATCGGCGCCGGCGTGGTGGTCGACGGGCGGCTGCTGCGGGGCGGGCGAGGCTTCAGCGGCGAGGTCGGCCACCTCCAGCTAGACCCGACTGGCCCACCGTGCCCCTGCGGCCGCGTCGGCTGCCTGGAGGCACTCGCCGGCGTACGCGCGATCATCCGCCGCGTGCTGCCCGACGCCGAGGCCGACGGCCCGGTCACCGACTTCGCGCCGGAGATCGAGGAGGTAGTCCGCCGCGCCCGCCGCGCCGACGCCGCCACGCTCGCGGCACTCACCGCGGTCGGCCGGCACCTCGGCCACGGCGTGAGCATCCTGGCCAACCTGGTCAACCCCGACGTGGTCGTGCTGGGCGGCAACTTCGTCCCGCTCGCGCCGTGGCTCCTCCCCGCGGCGGAGTCCGAGCTGGCAACCCGCGCGGTGGCCCCGGACGCCGGCGGGTGCAAGCTCGTCGCCTCCGCCCTAGGCCCAAGCGCCGCGGCGACCGGCGGCGCGGCCCGCGCCCTGGCCGCCGTCGACGCCGGCCACCTCCCTCCACTGCCCGCCTGAACCCGTTCACACCGCCCGCGACCCCTCCTGCTCGCACGCCGCACGGGCCTCGACGCGGCTGCCGCACTGCTCGGAGGGGCCAGGATGGCCTTGCCGGCTGGATAGCGTCGATCGGCCGGACTTGCCGTGGAACCGGCGGGTCTTCGCGGTTGGGCCGGTGGACCTCGATTACCTCGACGTTCTGCTCGCGGGCGCCGGTCCCCTCCTCCACCACCACCGGGCGCAGGCGTCCGTGCCGGCGCGTCCAGACCAGCAGGGGAACGTATCTGGTGGATGTCGACGCCACCGACGACCTCGATGACGGCAGGGTCGCGCTTCGCTTGACGACGGTGGGCGGGGCGCCACCGGTAACAACGGCGGACCGCGTTTCCGAGCCACCGTCGCATGTGCGGTCGGACGCCGTATTGGCGAGTTGTTTGGACAATGGATCGCTATTTTCGCCGCGACATCAATCGCAGAGGTGATCGGCCGGTGATTTGCTTGCGGCGGACGCGGCATGGAATGCGACCGACACCCGAGGCCAGAGGCAGTTCGGCCGGATAACGGCGGTGATGGATGAGGCCGTGATCTTACCGGCGGGCGTTCACTCGGCGCGGATATTGGCCCTTGTGACGACTCGGTGTGTTCGCGACTGTTGCCCTGCCCAGCAGGCGGACCTTGCCTGGCCGGGCATTCCGGGTGTCGCTGCTCGAGCGGGGTGGGCATCGACCGGGTCGGTTCTTCCCGCAGGCCCGCCGCTGGAGTCGCGCGAGAAGTGTTGCGCAGGTGGCGTAGACGCTGCCCGCGGCGCTGAATCAGACCCCAGGCGCGGTCCCGCTGTTGCTCGCGACGAAACTCCTCACCCGCGGGAGAATAGTTACGCGACTTGGTGCGGTCACGCATCCCAGCCAATTCGGCCGTAGTGAACAACTGAAGCTGCCGCACGCAATAATTATCTCGCAGCCGCCGGAAAAATGCTGCCCCAAACGGTGATCGATCAGGTCCCGTTTCGTAGGTGAACCGCAAATTTCGACATTCTAAGATTCCGATACGCGCGACAGCCTAAATTCGGGGCGGGCCACACTTTCCGCCACGGCGCACGCCGCCTGTGCCATCCGGCGTCCCTGGTGCGGTGACCGCAAACGTTGGCCGGCTTCGCGGGCCCGGGCGAGCGACGACCGAAGGCCGCGCTGGGCCTCCGGCATCTGGGGCTTGCACAGCGAGACCTGGCAGTGGACGGTCGGGGGGCGGCTCGCTCTGCGAGCCGCCGGCCGGGAGCGGTGCCCGCGGGAAGCACCCCACGAAAACGCTCCGCTGCGCTCCACGTTTCCCCCGGGGACCCCGCGCATACGGTCCGCAGCTGGCGCGGACGCGGGCAAATCCGCCCGGAACGCCTCGCCGCCAGCGCGCCCCCGACGCCCCGGCAGCAGCCGCCTGACCTGTGGGGTAGCGCTTTCCTGGCAAAACTTGGGAGCGCTCCTATTGACCTGAGCCGCTATGTGGTGCGAGTCTCAGAGGGCTCCGGGCGTTAACACAGCCGAAACCCCGTTAACGCGGCGGAGTTTTCTTCGACGGCTTGTCGAAGCGCTTCGAGCAGACAGACCTCCGCGGTTCTCCCCCGCGACGTTGGCTCCTCGAAGCGCTTCGAAGTCCATAGAGGATGGTTGATAGCGATGACAGAGCCGTATCGCGACCCCGACCAGCCACTCGACGCCCGGGTGGCCGACCTGCTGGGGCGCCTCAGCCTGGGCGAGAAGGTCGCACTGCTGCACCAGCATCAGGCGCCGGTCCCCCGACTGGGGGTCGGCCCGTTCCGCACCGGCACCGAGGCGCTGCACGGCCTGGCCTGGGTCGGGCCCGCCACGGTCTTCCCGCAGGCCGTGGGCCTGGCCAGCACGTGGGACACCGAGCTGGTCCGCGCGGTGGGCGCGGCCGTGGGCGACGAGGTCCGCGGCTTCCACCACAAGGACCCGTCCCGGGTCGGCCTCAACGTATGGGCGCCCGTGGTCAACCCGCTGCGCGACCCGCGCTGGGGCCGCAACGAGGAGGGGTACGCCGAAGACCCCTGGCTCACCGGCGAGATGGGCACCGCCTACGCGTCCGGACTGCGCGGCGACCACCCGACCTACCTGCGCACCGCGCCCACGCTCAAGCACTTCCTGGGGTACAACAACGAGACCGACCGCCACCTCACGTCCAGCAACCTGCCGCCGCGGGTGCTGCACGAGTACGAGCTGCCGGCCTTCCGGGCGCCCATCGAGGCGGGTGCGGCGGTGGCGGTGATGGCGTCGTACAACCTGGTGAACGGGCGGCCGGCCCACCTCAGCCCGCTGATCGACGGCGAGCTGCGCCGGTGGACCGACGGCGAGGTGCTGGTGGTCAGCGACGCCGCCGCCGCGTCCAACATCGCCGGCGGCCAGGGCTACTACGCCGAGCACGCCGCCGGATACGCGGCCGCGCTGCGGGCCGGCATCGACAGCTTCACCGAGGACGACGGCGACTCGGGGCCTACCGTCGCGCGGCTGACCGAGGCGCTGGAGCGCGGTCTCGTCGACGAGTCCGATGTGGACCGCGCGGTGCGGCGGGTGCTCACGACGCGGTTCCGGCTGGGTGAGTTCGACCCGGCGGAGCGCAACCCGTACGCGGCGGTGACCGCCGACGTCGTCAACTGTGCCGCGCATCAGGAACTGGCGCGGGAGGCGGCCCGCCAGTCGATCGTCCTGCTCAAGAACGAGGACGAGCTGCTCCCCCTCCACGGCGGCACGGTCGCGGTCATCGGGCCGCTGGCCGACACGCTGCACGAAGACTGGTACAGCGGCACGCTCCCCTACGCGGTCACCGCGTACGGCGGGCTGGCCGCTCGCGTGCATGCCACCTTCCACGAGGGCGTCGACCGCGTCGCGCTGCGCGGCCCGGACGGGTACGCGTGGGCGGACGAGACCCTCGTAGTGCGGGCGGACGCCGACGCGCCCAGCCGCCCGACCTACTTCGACCTCTTCGACTGGGGCGAGGGTGTCGTCGCGCTGCGGGCCGTCGCCAACGGCATGCACGTCGGCGCGGACGACAACGGCGTGCTCGTCAACGACCGCGCCCAGCCCGGCGGCTGGGTGGTGCGGGAGACGTTCCGCCTCGTGGAGCGGGCCGCCGGTCAGGTCGTGCTGCACCACCTCGCCACCGGGCGGTACGTGACAGCCGGCACCGACGGGGTGCTGCGCGCCGAGGCGGAGGAGGTCGAGGGCGGCACGCCGTTCACGGTCGAGCTCGTCGCGGACGGGGCGCGCGACGCCGCGGCCGCCGCCGCCGACGCGGACGTGGCCGTCGTGGTGGTCGGCAACCACCCGATGATCAACGGTCGGGAGACCGAAGACCGCGCCAGCCTCGCGCTGCCGCCCGCCCAGGAAGCGCTGATCCGCGCGGTCCGTGCCGCCAACCCGCGCACCGTGCTCGTGGTGACGAGCAGCTACCCGTACGGGATCGGCTGGGCCGACGACCACGTGCCGGCTGTGCTGTGGTCGTCGCACGGCGGGCAGGAGTACGGCAACGCGCTCGCCGACGTGCTCCTCGGCACGGCCGACCCGGGTGGGCGGCTGACCCAGACCTGGTACCGCGACGCGGCCGAGCTGCCCGACCTGCTCGACTACGACGTGATCGCCAGCGACGCCACCTACCTGTACTACCGCGGCACGCCGCTCTACCCCTTCGGGCACGGGCTGAGCTACGCCTCGTTCGCGTACGAAGACCTGCGACTCTCCACCGTGGAGGTGGGCGTGGACGGCACCGTCGAGGTGTCGGTCGACGTCACCAACACCAGCGAGCGGGCCGGCGAGGAGGTCGTGCAGCTGTACACCCGCCAGCGCCGTTCCACGGTCAAGCAGCCGCTGCGCCGCCTCCGGGCGTACCAGAAAATCAGGCTGGACCCCGGCGAGACGGTGACCGTCACGTTCACGTTGCGGGCGGCGGACCTCTGGTTCTGGGATGTCACCCGCGGCGCGCGCGTCGTCGAGACCGCGCGGCACACCGTCCAGGTCGGACGGTCCAGTGCGGACATCGCGCTGACCGCGACGCTGTCGGTGCGCGGCGAGGAGGTCGGCCCGCGCCGGCCGCTCGACCGTCCTTTGTGGGCGGTCGACCACGACGACTACGCCGGCACCGTGCTGCTCGACGACGAGCCGCGCCGCGCGGACGCGGTGGGTGCGGCCGAGCCGGCCGGCTGGATCGGGTTCCAGCGGGTCGACTTCGGCGCGGGTGCGGCGGCGGTGGCGGCGCGGGTCACCAGCCGCACCAGGGAGGCGGCCGGCGCCCGCGTCACACTGCGCCTCGACGACCCGCTCTCCGGACCGGTGGCCGGCAGCATCGTCGTGCCCACCGCCAACGACCGCCACGACTGGGTCGAGGTGCGCGCCCCGGTAAGCGGCGCGGCCGGTGTCCGGGACCTCTACCTGTCGTTCGAGGCGCCAGGCGCTACGGTGAGCTGTCTGACGTTCACCAGTGGCGGGATGGAGGCGTCGAGTGACTGAACACGGCGGCGCCAAGCGCGCCGACATGGTCACCATCACGGACGTGGCGCGGCACGCCGGCGTGGCGGTGAGCACCGTGTCATACGTGCTGAGCGGCAAGCGGGCGATCTCCGCGACCACCCGGCAGCGCGTGCTGGCGAGCATCCGCGCGCTCGGCTACCACCCGAACGCGGGCGCCCGGGCCCTCGCGAGCAAGCGGGCCAACGTGATCGCGCTCGTGCTCCCGCTGCGCTCGGGGATGCACCTGCCGGTGCTGATGCAGTTCGCGACGGCGGTGGTGACGACCGCCCGCCAGTTCGACCACGACGTGCTGCTGGTGACCGCCGACGAAGGCGCCGACGGGCTGCGGCGGATCGCGGCCAGCGCGATGGTCGACGGCATCGTGCTGATGGACGTGGAGATGCACGACGCGCGCGTGCCGCTGCTGCGCGACCTGGAGCGGCCGAGCGTGCTGATCGGCTTCCCCGCGGAGGCGGAAAACCTCACCTGCGTCGACCTCGACTTCTACCGGGCCGGCGCGGCCTGCGTCGACCACCTCGCCGCGCTCGGCCACCGCGAGATCGCGCTGCTCGGCGCGCCCGCGGTGGTGTACGAGCGGGACACCGGCTTCGCCCACCGCACCCGCGCCGGGTTCACCGAGACCGCCGAGCGCTACGGCATCGCGGCGACCGCCCAGCCGTGCGAGGAGAGCTTCGACGCGGTGCGGCAGGAGCTCGCCGGCCTGCTCGACCGCCAGCCCGGCTTGACCGCGCTGGTGGTGCACAACGAGGCGGCCGTGGCCCACCTGCTCGCCGCGCTCCCCCTGCTCGGCCGCCAGGTGCCGCACGACATCTCGGTGATGGCGATCTGCCCCGACGAGGTGGCCGAGCGGGCCAGCCCCGCGCTCACGTCGGTGCTCATCCCCGCCGAAGACGTCGGGCACCAGGCGGTCACCCTGCTCATGCGCAAGCTCGAAGGCCAGCAGGTGCCGGCCGCCACGCTCCTCGACCCCCGCCTGACGGTGCGCGCGTCAACTGCTTCGGCCGATCCAGCCGCAATCCGGGCAAATACTGCTGTAATGGGGTAATGGCGAACACCCGCTCGCTGGCACCCTGGTGGCTCTTCCTGGTCACCGGCATCCTGTGGATCGTCTACGCCTGGATCGTGCTCCGCTTCGACAACGCGTCGGTGGCGGCGGTCTCGGTCCTGGCCGGCCTGGTCGTCCTCTTCGCGGCGGCGTCCGAGCTGATGATGGCCTTCTTCGCGCCCGCCTGGCGGTGGCTGCACGCCCTGCTCGGCGCACTCTTCGCCATCACCGGCATCATCATCCTCTTCCGTCCCGGCACCGGCTTCGCGTGGCTGGCCGCGTTCGTCGGCTGGTACCTGCTCGTCAAGGGCTTCTTCGACGTCGTGCTGGGCTTCGTCACCAAACCCGTCAACGACGCCTGGTGGCTCTCCGTCCTCGTCGGCGTGGTCGAGGTACTGCTCGGCTTCTGGGCGGCGGGCAGCTGGGTACGCTCGGCGTTCCTGTTGGTCGCCCTCGTGGCCGGGGTGGCACTGGCGCACGGCATCGCGGACATCGTGCTGGCGTTCCGGCTACGCGGCAGCATCTCCGGCTTCACCGGCCGGGGCGCCGCCGCCCCCGGCCCCGCCGCACCCTAGAAACAGCCGCCGGGCGCGACCGGTCACGCACCTGCCCACCGCCGCGGCGGTCCGCGATTCGATCTCCGGACCGCCGCGGCCCGCGCGTCTCGTCAAACGCTTCGCCCCGCGCGACCGCGCCTCCCGATGGCCTGGAGTCCAGGTGGGGCGCGGCCTCGAAACCGAGATTCAAAAGCAAATCTGAGCTACCGCGACGCCCGTCGTGGTCCAGACCGCTGCTCCCGCGGCCTCACCCGTCCGCCGCCGGTCCCGCTGACCCCTCCCGCCCCTGCCCTCAAGAGCGCACGCCGCCCCCGCCCTGCCCTCAAGAGGGCACCGCGCCTCCCGCCCTGCCCTCAAGAGGGCAGCCCTGTCACCGTCTGGGCGGGTATACGGAACCCCTGCCGGGAATTCACGCCCAAGAGGGCTGCCCTCTTGGGGCAAGGGTGGGGGCTTGGCGCGCGGAGCCGGCAGTGGAGGCCGGGGTTTCGGCGAGCCCTGGCGAGCCGCCGGCCGGAGCGGTGCCCGCGGGAGCATACGGTCTGCAACTGGCGCGGACGGGGGCAAATATCCTAAAAGCGGTGGTTTGACGCTTTACGCCGCGTCCAGGACCGGCACTCGTTCCTCGGCGGAAGCGGCGGCGGCCGGCGTGGTCGCGCGGGTGCGGCGCAGGACGCGCACGGCCAGGTAGATCGCGGCGGCCCAGGCGGCCACGATCGCCAGGTAGACCGCGGGACGGAGGGCGGAGGGTGCGTCGACGGCGCGCATGATGGTGCGGGAGTTGGTCAGCACGATCAGGCCGCCCACCGCGGCGCCGAGCAGCTGGGCCGGCACGATGCGCACCAGCCAGGCGGCGAGCGGGGCGGCGATCAGGCCGCCTACCAGCAGCGCGGCCACGGTCGGCAGCACGAAGCCTTCGGAACCGAGGCCGATCAGGAAGCCGACGCTCGCCGCGCCCGCTACCACGAACTCCGAGGTGTCGACCGAGCCGATCACCTTGCGGGGCTCCATCCGGCCGGAGACCAGCAGCGACGGGGTGGCCACCGGGCCCCAGCCACCGCCGCCGGTGGCGTCGACGAAGCCGGCCGCCAGGCCCAGCGGCGCGAGGAAGCGGCTGCCCAGCGGGCGGCGGGTGCGGCGCTGGGCGAGCGGGCGGGTGAAGCGGATCAGCAGGTAGACGCCGAGGGCCAGCAGGATGCCGGCCATCCACGGCGCGGCGGCCTCGGTGGAGATCGAGCTCAGGAACGTGGCGCCGGCGAACGCGCCGATGCCGCCGGGGAGGGCGATGCGGCGGACGACGCGCCAGTCGACGTTGCCGAAGCGCCAGTGTGCGGCGCCCGAGGCGAGCGTGGTGCCCAGCTCGGCCAGGTGGACCGAGGCGGAGGCGGACGCGGGAGCGAGACCGGCGACGAGAAGCAGTGAGGAGGAGGTGACCCCGTAGGCCATGCCGAGGGCGCCGTCGACGAGCTGCGCGGCGAGCCCGACCAGGGCGAGAACGATCAGCTTCCGCACTTTGTCCACCTCCTCGGTAATTCCGGTCAACTTAGTCGAGAATCAGGGATATGACGGCCGCCGTCAAGCCGGTACCGGAAAGTGAGAGCCGCGCCCCGCGGTCAAAGCTCCTCTCAAGCGGTTAGAACTGCTTGAGAGGAGCTTTGATCACAGGGGCTCAGGCCCAGGCGCGCGGGTCGGCGACAAGCTCGCGCACCCGCTCGGGGAGCGTGCCGGTCGCGACGTCCGCGATCGTGACCAGCTCGAGGATCTGCCGCTCGCTGGCCCGCAGCGCGATCCACACCTCCTGGAGCGCGGCGGCCGCGCCGTGGTAGCCGAGGTCCTCCGGGCGCTGGCCGCGCACGTGCGCGAGCGGGCCGTCGATGATGCGGATGACGTCGGCGAGCGTGATCTTGTCGGCCGGGCGGGCCAGCCAGTAGCCGCCCTCCGGGCCACGCTGGGCGTGCACCACGCCGCCGCGGCGCAGCTGGAGCAGGATGCTTTCGAGGAACTTGGGCGGGATCTCCTGAGCCTTCGCGATGCGCTCGGCGGTCAGCGGGCCCTCGACGGCGGTGGCGAGCTCGACGACGGCGCGCAGCGCGTAGTCGACCCGGGCAGACAGTCGCATGAATCCCATTATCCCGGTCGAGAATGCCGACCGGTCATCCACCTACTCGGCGGAGCAGACCCTCCTGCACGGCGGTCGCGACGTGCCGGCCGTCCTCGGTGAACATGCGACCGGTGGCCAGCCCGCGCGCGCCCGAGGCGGACGGGCTCCAGCAGTCGTAGAGGAACCACTCGTCGGCGCGGAACGGCCGGTGGAACCACAGCGCGTGGTCGAGGCTCGCCCCCACCACCCCGCCCGGACCCCACACCTCGCCGTGCACCGAGAGCACCGAGTCGAGGAGCGTGAGGTCGGAGGCGTAGGTGAGCGCGCAGGCGTGCAGCAGCGGGTCGTCGGGCAGCTTGCCGTCGATGCGCATCCACACCCGCTGATAGGGGTCGGCCGGGCGGTCGCCGGGCGCCACCCAGCCGGGCTCGCCGACGTAGCGCACGTCGATCGGGCGCGGGATGGCCGCCCAGATGCCGGCCCGATCGGCGTAGCGCGCGAGGCGGTCGGCCATCGTCGGCACGTCGTCCGGGCGCGGCACGTCGGGCGGGGCCGGCGCGTGGTGGTCGAGCCCCTCCTCCTGGCGGTGGAACGAGGCGGACATGAAGAAGATCGTGCGGCCGCCCTGCATCGCCACCGAGCGGCGCACCGAGAACGAGCGGCCGTCGCGGATGTTTTCCACCTGGTACTCGATCGGCTCGGTCGGGTCGCCCGGCCGCACGAAGTAGCCGTGCAGCGAGTGGACCAGCCGCGCCGGGTCGACCGTGCGGCCGGCCGCGACCAGCGCCTGGCCGGCGACCTGGCCGCCGAAGACCCGCTGCGGACCGACCCGCGGGCTGATCCCCCGGAACCTGAACGGGCCCAGCTCCTTGAGGTCGAGCACCTCCAGGAGCTGGTCGACGGCCGCCTGGCCGACGACCGCGTCGCTCACGATGTCTCCGGGCGTGCCCGCTCGCCGCGCTCGCTCACTTAACGCCCGCTGTTTCGGGCCGCCGTCGCCGCGTCGACCAAAGAACCGAGCTGGTGCACGCGCAGCGTGTTGGTGGAGCCGGGCGCGTTGGGCGGGCTGCCGGCGACGACCACCACGTAGTCGCCCGGGTTGGCCAGGCCGATGCCCAGCAGCGCCAGGTCGACCTGCCGGAACATGTCGTCGGTGTGCTGCACGAACGGCACCAGGAACGTCTCGACACCCCAGGAGAGGGCGAGCTGGCTGCGCACCTCCGGCACCGGCGTGAACGCCAGCAGCGGCAGCTCGCAGTGAAGCCGGGAGAGGCGGCGGACCGTGTCGCCGGTCTGCGAGAAGGCGACGAGCGCCTTGGCGCCGATGTTGCGCGCGATCTGCGAGGCGGCCACGGTGAGCGCGCCGCCGTGGGTGCGCGGGTCGTGCTGGAGGCGGGGCACGCCGATCGAGCCGGACTCGGTGGTCGTCACGATCTTGGCCATCGTGCTGACCGTGAGCACCGGGTACTTACCCACGCTCGTCTCGCCGGAGAGCATGACCGCGTCGGCGCCGTCGAGCACCGCGTTGGCCACGTCGGAGGCCTCGGCGCGGGTCGGGCGCGAATTTTCGATCATGGAGTCGAGCATCTGGGTGGCGACGATGACCGGCTTCGCGTTTTCCCGGCAGAGCTGCACCGCGCGCTTTTGCACCAGCGGCACCTGGTCGAGCGGCAGCTCCACGCCGAGGTCGCCGCGGGCCACCATCACGCCGTCGAACGCGTCGACGATCGCCTCCAGGTGGGTCACCGCCTCCGGCTTTTCCACCTTGGCGAGCACCGGGCGGCGCACGCCCTCCTCGTCCATGATCGCGTGAACAAGCTTGATGTCGTCGGGCGAGCGCACGAACGACAGCGCGATCATGTCGGCGCCCAGGCCCAGCGCGAAGCGGAGGTCGGCGGCGTCCTTTTCGGACAGTGCCGGCACGCTCACCGCCACGTTGGGGAGCGAGACGCCCTTGTGGTTGGAGACCGGGCCGCCCTCGACCACCAGGCAGCGGATGTCTTCGCCGTGGACGGCGGTCACCTCGACGGCCACCTTGCCGTCGTCGATCAGGAGGCGGTCGCCGACCTTGACCTCGTGCGGCAGCTTTCGGTAGGTGCAGGAGACCCGGTCGGCCGTGCCCAGCACGTCGTCACCGGTGATCACCACGGTGTCACCGGTGCGCCACTCGACCGGCGCCTCGGCGAACTTGCCGAGGCGGATCTTGGGCCCCTGGAGGTCGGCGAGCACGGCGACGGCGCGGCCGGCGGCCTCGGCCGCCTCGCGCACCCGGTGGTAAACCGACTCGTGGTCCTCGTGGGAGCCGTGGCTGAAGTTGAGGCGGGCTACGTCCATCCCGGCGTCTACGAGGCCCCGGATGCGCTCCGGAGAAGAAGTGGCGGGGCCAAGGGTGCAGACAATTTTCGCACGGCGTGTCACGGTCATCAGGCTAGTCCCTCCGCCGGATCGGCTGTCCGGCCGACCCCTGTCGGACGTTTGGTGGCGGCGGGCGTCGGCGACCGTCACCGCGCAGCTTAGTACCGCCGCTCCCACGATGACGTCCCCCACCAGAGGGCCGCACGAGTCCTCCTAAAGGGGTGTCTACTCCGCCCCGGTGAGCACGGCCGCCACGGCGTCGAGCGCCTCGGCCGCGTCCGGGCCGGTGGCCCGCAGGGTCACGGTGGTGCCGGCGGTGGCGCCGAGTGCCATCACGGCGAGCACGCCGCGCGCGTTGGCGACCTTCCCGCCGTACTCGATCTCGACGTCGGCCTGGAACCGCGCCGCCGCCTGGACCACCTGGCCGGCCGGGCGCGCGTGCAGGTGGGCCGGGAGCACCACGGCGGTCTCAGAGCTTACGGACATCGCGCGCCTCCTCCGCGGCCGCGACGGCGGCCGCCAGGTCGGCGCCGGTGGCCGCGATGACCGCGGCGGCCATCGCGCCCTCCACGAACGGCGCGTCGACGATCACCGCGCCGGGCGCGTCAAGGTCGTCGAGCACCGCCCGCGCGGTCAGCACCGAGCTGCCCAGGTCGGGGAGCACGAGCACGCCGGCCCCGCCGTCCGCCTTCTCGATCGCCGCTCGCACCAGGTCGTAGCTCGTGCCGATGCCACCCTCGTCGGTGCCACCCGCCGTCTCGATCGTGAGCGACCGCCCACCCACCTGCAACAGCAGCTCCCGCAGGCCAGCGGCGAGCTCGGCGCTGTGCGAGACGAGTACGATGCCCACGAATCTCGTCATGACCGAAAATGGTATGTTCAGAAACACCGTTCGGCAATACTGAACTCGAGCGGAGAGGCGGCCACATGGCGGTGCAGTCGGTAGCGCGGGCGATCGAGATCCTGCGCGTGCTCGGCACCGCCGCCCGGGGCGCGGGCGTCACGGAGGTGGCCGAGCGCATCGGCGTCGCCAAGCCCACCGCGCACGCGCTGCTGCGCACGCTCGAGGCCGGCCAGCTCGTCGCGCAGGACCACGAGACCGGCAAGTACCGGCTGGGCCCCGCCCTCCTCGAGCTCGGCAACGCGTACCTGGAGACCCACGAGCTGCGGGTCCGCTCGGTGGCCTGGGCCGACGGCCTGGCCAACCGGGCCAACGAGGCGGTGTGGGTGGGCGTGCTCTCGGCCGACCACGTGCTCGTCGTGCACCACGCGTTCCGCCCGGAGGGCGCGGTGCAGATCCTGGAGGTGGGCGCGGTCATCCCGTGGCATACCTGCGCGATGGGCAAGGCCATCGTCGCCCACCTGCCCGAGGCGGACCGCGCGGCGTTGCTCCGCGAGCCGCTGGCCGCGCTCACCGGCGCCACGCACACGGAGCCGTCCGCGCTGACCCAGGAGCTGGATGGGGTACGGGCGACGGGCTACGCGGTCGAGGACGGCGAGGCGGCCATCGGCGACGCGGGCATCGCGGCACCGGTTTTCGACCACACCGGCGATGTGGTCGGCGCGATCGGGGCGGTCGGTCCGGTGGAGCGACTGCTCGACGACGAGGTCCGCGACGGGCTCGCCGTGGCGGTCCGGGAGACCGCCCGCCACCTCTCCCGCGACCTCGGCGCCGGCCGCCCGGCGACCCGCCGTTGGGTCGCCGCGGCGTCCTGAGTCCGACGCTTGACACACGCTCGTAACGCGGACTACGTTCCGAACACACTTCAGCATTGCTGAACGACGTCTCAGCCTCCGGAAGAGGAGCGCGGCCGTGAAGAAGTTCGTCAATGACCCCGCGGCGGTCGTCCGCGAAGCGCTGGCCGGCGTCGCGGCCGCACACCCCGACCTCCGCGTCGACATCGCGCAGCAGATCGTGGTCCGCGGTGACGCGCCGCGGCAGGGCAAGGTGGGCGTCGTCTCCGGCGGCGGTTCGGGTCACGAGCCCCTCCACGGCGGCTTCGTCGGCCTCGGCATGCTGGACGCCGCCGTACCCGGCGAGGTGTTCACGTCGCCGGTCCCCGACCAGATCCTCGCCGCCACCCAGGCCGTCGACGGCGGCGCGGGCGTGGTCCACATCGTGAAGAACTACACCGGCGACGTCATGAACTTCCAGATGGCCGCCGAGCTCGCCGGCGACGAGGGCATCGAGGTGCAGACGGTGCTCGTCGACGACGACGTCGCGGTCGAGGACTCCACCTGGACCGCCGGCCGCCGCGGCACCGGCGCGACCCTGATCGTGGAGAAGGTGACCGGCGCGCTCGCCGAGACCGGCGCCTCGGCCGCCGCGGTCGCGGCCGCGGGCACCCGGGTCAACGAGCAGTCCGCGTCGTTCGCGGTCGCGCTCACCGCGTGCACGACGCCGGCGGCCGGCAAGCCCGGCTTCGACCTGCCCGACGACGAGATGGAGGTCGGCGTCGGCATCCACGGCGAGCCGGGACGGCGCCGTGAAAAGCTGCGGCCGGCCCGCGAGATCGTCGCGATGACCATGGACGCCATCCTCGGCGCCAAGCCGCTCGCCGCCGGCTCCGAGGCGATCGTGATGGTCAACGGCCTGGGCGGCACCCCGCTCGTCGAGCTCTACCTGCTGTACGGCGAGGTGGCCGCGGTGCTCGACAAGGCCGGCGTGCGGGTGGCGCGCAACCTCGTCGGCAACTACGTGACCAGCCTGGACATGGCCGGCATGTCGGTTACGGTGTGTCGAGCGGACGCGGAGATCCTGCGCCTGTGGGACGCGCCGGTCCGCACCCCGGCGCTGCGCTGGGGCGTGTAGCACTGGCCCGCTCCCCAGGGAGGTCAACGTGGACGTCGCGCTCGCCCGCTCGTGGATAGCCGCCATCGCGGCGGCGGTCACCGAGCAGGCCGACTACCTGACCCAGCTCGACTCGGCGATCGGCGACGCCGACCACGGGGTCAACCTCAACCGCGGGTTCACCGCCGTGGTGGCCGCGCTGGAGGCGGCCGACCCGACGTCGGTGGGCGACGTCCTCGTCAAGACCGGCACCACGCTTGTGTCCAAGGTGGGCGGTGCGGCCGGACCGCTCTACGGCACCGCGTTTCGCGCGATCGGCAAGGCACTGCCCGCCGAGAGTGCCACAGTGGACGCCGCCGAGCTGGGCGCGGCGCTGCGGGCCGGGCTGGCCGCGGTGCAGAAGCTCGGCGCGGCGGTGCCCGGCGACAAGACCATCGTCGACGCGTACGGCCCGGCGGTCGCCGCGTTCGAGAAGGCGGCCGACGACGGGCTGCCGGCCGCGGCACGCGCGGCGGCGGAGGCGGCGGCCGACGGCATGCGGGCGACCATCGAGCTGCACGCCCGCAAGGGACGCGCGTCGTACCTGGGCCCGCGCAGCGTCGGCCACCAGGACCCGGGCGCCACCTCGACCTGGCTCGTCTTCAAGGCCCTGGCGGACGTCACAGCATGAACTACACCGGCGTGCTCGGCGCGCCCGGGGTCGGCGTCGGACGGATCCGCTGGGTGGGCGACCACCCGCCGTCCGATGTAGACGGGGGGAATGAGGGCGCCGGTGCCGGCTTGTCTTCCGGGGTGGGAGACGGCACCGGCCTCCTCGCCGCGTTCGACGTCGTGGCGGCGCGGCTGCGCAAGCGGGCGGACGCCCTCCGGGCCGACGGCCACGGCGAGCCGGCGGACATCGTGGCCACGATGGCGCTGATCGCCGACGACCCCGACCTGCGCGGCGCGGCGACGGCCGAGCTGGCCGCCGGTCGCACCCCCGCCGAGGCGGTGACCGCGGCGGCGTCGACCTACGCCGACCTGCTGGCCGCCCTCCCCGACCCGACGCTGGCCGGCCGCGCGGCGGACGTACGCCAGGTGGGCCGCCGCGTCGTCGCCGCGCTCCACGGCGACCCCGGCGCCACTGTGGACGGTCCGGTCATCCTCGCCGGTCACGAGCTGGGCGCCGACGACCTGCTGGAGGTGGCCGACGACCTGGCCGGCGCGGTGTCCCAACTCGGCGGCCCGAACGCGCACGTCGCCATCGTCGCCCGCGCGCTGGGCGTGCCGCTGGCCTTCGGCATCACCCCCGACGCGGCCGACGGCGTGCCCGCCGTACTCGACGGGGCGACGCTGACCCTGGACCCCACCGCCGCGCAGGAGCGGGCCGCCCGCGAGGCCATGCGCGCGGCCGCGCGGCACCGCGCCGACCTCGCCGCCGGCCGCACGCTGCCGGCGGTCACCCGCGACGGCCAGACCATCACGCTGCTCGCCAACCTGGCCACGGCCGAGGAGTCACGGGCCGCGGTCGCGGCGGGTGCGGAGGGCGCCGGCCTGGTGCGGACCGAGCTGCCGTTCCTCACCGCGCCTGGCTGGCCGGACGAGGCCGCCCACCTGGCCGCGCTCCGCCCGGTGCTGGGCCCGCTGGCCGGCCTGACCGCCACGGTGCGCACGCTCGACTTCGCGCCGGACAAGCTGCCACCGTTCCTCGACGGACGGTCCTACGCGGGCCAGCCGCCCCGCGACGCGCTGGCCGACCAGCTGCGGGCGATCGTCGCCACCGGCTCGCGGACCCGGCTGCGCGTGATGCTGCCGATGGTCCAGTCGGCCACGCAGGTCCACGAGATCCGCGCACTGCTGCCCGCCGACGTGCCGTTCGGGGCGATGGTGGAGACCGGCGCCGCGGTGGAGGCGATCGACGAGATAGCGGCGGCGGCCGACTTCCTCTCCATCGGCACCAACGACCTCTCCGCGTCGCTGCTCGGTCTGGGCCGCCTCGATCCCGCCCTGACCCCGGCCCGCGCGGCCGACCCCGTGGTGCTGCGCGCGATCGCGGCGACGGTAGCCGCTGGCGAGCGCCACGGGCGCCCGGTCTCGGTCTGCGGCGACGCGGCCGCCGACCCGCATGCGATCCCGCTGCTGGTCGGCGTCGGCTGCCGCATCCTGTCGGTGGCACCGTCCGCTTTGGACGCTGTCCGCGCCCAGATCCGCACCCTCGACACGGCCGAGTGCACCGCCGCCGCGGCGGCCCTCCTGTCCTGAACCGCCAGCCCTCTGCTGGAGGGGCCCGAGTCATAGAGATGTGGGCTACCGCGATGTCCGCTGTGGTCCATGCCGTTGCTCCCGCGGCCTCACCCGTCCGCCGCTGGTCACGCTCACCCCGCGTAGTTCGTTTGTCCACAATGCCCCGTGCCGAAGCGACGGGCAACAGACCGGACAGATGCGCCGTCACCGCGAG
>NZ_JBQHDG010000041.1:0-48426 GCF_052068095.1 Phytohabitans sp. LJ34
CGTCATCCTATGGGCCTGGCACCGGCACTCGGTCTACCGGGATCGATACCTAGCCATGGCCAACGACCCCCTCTGGCGCCACCTGACGTTCGTACGAATCCAGTCCCGCAAAGACATCCGCCGCCTGCTAAACAGCATCAACTCTGCTCCATAGACTCGGACCCGCCACCACATAACATTTTTTCACTGAGACGCACTGTTCTCGGCAAATCAGGGCGTTGGTGTGGCGATGTGTCGGGTTCAGGGCTGCCATATGTCAAGGGGCGGTCAGGCAGTAACTCGGGAATGGGATGAAAGCATTGGTCGGCGGCGGCATCCGAGTGGGTGAATCAAACCGCAGAGCGGCGTGGAGGGAAATTCCCGCCGCCCGGTCCCCGACCTTCTCCCGGGTCACGGGCGGCAGCGTGTACACGTAGGCCTGACGGCCGGCGTCGTACTTCATCCAAGCTTCGCCCTCGTAGCCAGGGCTGCCGCCGACGCCGTACATCAGGCGCACGGCAACCGAGCCCGGAGCACGGCCGGCGCGGTCAACCCGCACTACCACCAGAGGCTGCTCTGGCGGGCTGGGAGGTATACAGGCGAGGGGATCGATAGTGGCCGGTACGGCTCGAACCGAACGAATGACCGCTGGGCGCTGGGGCGGCGCCGTCGACCGCGTGACCAACGTCGGCAAAGCCGGCGATACCGCCGCCGTTCGTGTGACCGCGGGCGTTGCCGTGGCTGCGGGTCGCCCTGACGCCGTCGACAGCACAGCGGATGACCGAGCCTCCGGCGAGGCCTGCGGCGGATAAGGGATGTCGCCGGTCCGACTCACGCACGCTGCGGCAACGATCACCAGACCAAGCAGGCACCCGGTCGCGTAGCCCGCCCGATGCAAGCGTGAAGGATCAACCAGCGACATGGCATGAGGGTAGAGCCCACACCACCGCCCACGGTACATACCGTCTGGTCCTCACAGTCTCGGTGATCCGAACCTGTCGCTCAGGATCACCAACTCGACAAATTCGGCCAACTGCGATTGGGCCGCCGCCCTGACGCGTCGGGGCGGCGGCCAGCCCGAATCTCGAACCTCCACTACTCGCGGCGAATGAGTGAGCCAGATATTGCGACTGGCGCTGCACAATTTGCGCCGGATGCCCTGCGCCCGGTGGCCGCGGGCGACCTCGCGACGCGCTAGGCCGGCTGGCAGAAGACGTTCGGCGGAACGTACTGGCCCGTCGCGACGTACGGGATGTAGATCTCTCGGCCAGGCGGCAGGACCGGTACCGACGGCCGGAGCCACGTGGTGGTGCCGCTGACGGTGGCGGTGGCGTTCCACACCTGGACGATGACGCCGGGCGGCGGGATCTGAATCGCCACATGCGCGGTGACCGGCACGTCGGAGACGTTCTTGATGCGGATCGTCGCCGCATGACCGCTGCTCCACACGACCACGCTGAGGAGCTCGACCTCGCAGTGCGGCGCGGGCGAAGTGGTGGTGGTCTGAGCGGCGGCTGGCGCGGCGAACGCGAGCGCGGCGAGCAGCCCAGCCACGAATGCGAGGAGTCTTGTCCGGTAACCCATCTTGTCCCCCATACATAGATACGTATGAGCAAACAATCCACTACGGAACAGACCTTCGTCAATGTCCGAGCGGCTTCGTGTTCGCTTCGCGGGAGCTAGGCAGAACTGGACCGGACCTGACGCGAGGCTCGTCCGGCCCAGACCATCCAGCGGGAAAGCGGCGCGTCCAGTGCGCCAGGCGGTTGCTTTTCGAGCGAGATGTCGACAAATCGACCGAATGGCAATCGCAAATCTCGACACACTGTCATCGGCAGATCCGTGCGTTGTTGGGGCGACGTGGCCGTGTTTGCGGTGGCCGGCCACGTCGCTGGCTGCTCAAGATACCCTTGTCCGAAGGATCTGCGCGGACGTCGACCGCGTGCCGGGTACGTGACGCGGTCGGAAAGGTGGAGGGCCTTTGGCTGGCCACAAAGGAGCAGGCGCACGCCGCCCGACTCGAGGCGCTGCTCACCGCGGAAGGGCTACACGACTCGCTGCTCGCGCCGGGCTACCGCATCATCGCGAACACGTTCACCGATCACGGCGGTGTCTTCGTCCGGTTCGTCGAGTCCGTGCAGGAGCTGGACGTCGGTGACCGGGCTTATCCGATACGCGAGGACTTCGAAACCTTCAGCCGTGATGCCGTGACCGGCAGCATCGCGCTGCTGAGAAACCACCATCGCGGCATTGACCATGGACGACGTCGGCCGGCTGCACGCGGTGCTGTCGGCGGCGCTCGGCGAAGACGCACCACAGACACGGGCGGTGGTCGGCCTCGCTGGCCTGCGACCACGACCGACGCACCGCGTCCAGATACCCAACCATGTACCTAACCCACGGCGATACCTGTCTCGGGTGCCAGCCGACCGGCTGGTCATCCGCGGCGACCCAAGAACCGCGTTCGCCTCGGCAACCACGAGCCCATCTGACCGGAACAGGAACTCCTGCCCCGGGCTGCGTCCCGCTCACCTCTGCGAACACTGCCAGCGTCGGCAGCCCCGCCGATACCGGATAGTGCCGTAGCTCCAGCGCCGTACGCCAGCTCCGTAGCACCCTCTCCGCCGACACCTGAAAGTCGGCGGATCTTGGCCGACCTGCCCTAACTGAGGCCTGCTGGCGAACGACGGCGGCTGCCCACCAGCACGACGACGTTGACCGCGATGATCAACACGAGGAGGGCTACCGCTAGCCAGAAACCCAGCCCGATGTGGACCACCTCACCGATTCGCCCATCCAGGTCCTTGCCCTCAACCTGAGGCAAGTAGGTGCCAAGGAGCAGAACGTATTCGGCCAATTCGGTGAGCCGCTCAACGGTCAGGTACTCGGTAACGGCCAGCACAACGATGGCGCCGCCGGCCGCGACAAGAGCCGCGACAGCGCGCACGCGGACGGTCCGGGCTAATGCGGTCGCCGCACCCACGACCATCGCCGCCGCTGCGAGGATCGCAAGGATCTGCACAACCGTCGTCATATGGAACCCCGCTGTCGCGCGTGACTGCTGAGCGGGGGTGAGGGCAAGCCCCCCGGTCGTGTCGAGCCGTTCACGGGATGCGATGAGATCCGCCCCGGTCAGGGACATCTCAATCGTGCCCGCCGCCGTGCTGCTATCTGCGGGTACGTCACACGACGCGGCCGCGAAGGGCAGGAAAAGAAACAGCAGAAGGGCGAGGATGAAGCCGGCCGGCGTGACTCGCCGAGTCACGATCTTCCCGGATACCCCAGGCGCCTGACGACCTTCTGCGCTTTGCACCGGGAGCAACCTCACTCTCGCCTGGGTAGGATCCGTCCCGAGCATCATCGAAGAGCGCCGCCGAACTCCGAACCATCGAGCCCACTTCACCATATCGGTACAGCGATCGGGCTACAGCCCCGACTGGACGGGAGATCCTCCACGGTGGCGGACGTAGCCGACCATGCCGTCGACCGCTTTCATGCCACCAATCCTTCCAGAGCAGGGAAGCCCCAACAAGATCCGGAGCAGCGCCCGCCCTCGCCGTCGGTGACGAGCGGATAGCGGCATGAGCGTGCACCGAAGTTGCGCTTAAGGGCCGCGCCGATCGCGGCAGACGGCGCAGGATTGGCCGTACCCGATGGTCGGTGCGTTCGGGCTGGTCCTCGCGGCGGTGTGGGCCTTGACTCATGTCCGGCTCGTCCGCGCCCTGGCCAGCGGCTGAGGGCGTCATGGTGCGTCGCTGGCGGTCCGGCGGGTCGGGTGCTGGTGGTGGGCTCGGGTGCTTTGCCGGGTGGCGACGCGCAGTGTGTTCGTCATTGCGACCCGTGGTTCGGCTCAGGCGGGAGCTGGGCGGATCACGAGGTGGTACTGCTCGATCGCGGCTAAGGGCTCAAGCTCGTCGAGGGTGACGGGGTCTCCTTGGCGGGCATGCTGCAACTCCAGCAGCCGGCTCGAGGCTTCGTCCCTACCCTTGTGGTGGACGTCCATTGTGTACTGGCCCGCTCCGGTCGGCATTGTCGCGAGGACCGCTTTTCCGGTGACGTCGCCCATCTGTAGCTCGCCGGTTGGACATTCCAGGTGCAGCCCGGTGACACTTGTCCAGGCTGCCGCGTCTTCAGGTGGTGACTCGCTGACCACCGGTGCGGCTGGGCCAGGCGCCCCACAGGGCCCGGCACTTACGTCGCCGGCGCCAACTGTGGAGGTGTGCGAGCCTTCGTACGTCGATTTGAACGGATACTCATCACATTGCAGTCCGCCTTCGGCGTACCCAGCACCCCAAACTGCGGTGCAGATGTTCACCGATGCGCGATGGTTCTGGTCGATGCGGCCGGTGTCCATCAGCCGGTGCAATGGACGCGCCGGTGTGCTGCCAGGGACACTCTTACTTATAAGTGGAGTCCAGGCGTTGGCGTCCGGGATCTGCGCCGCGACTGTCATAAACGATTTACCGGTAAGGCGCCGACTCTCTCAGTTGCCGAGGCAGCTGAAGGTTCGACAGCCGGTTGGTCCGCACCGAGGTACGTGGCGCCGTCGGGGCGTCGGACGAGGCGACTGCCACAGGTGAACCCGCGCGCACACCCGACCAGCGGCAGAGCCGGATGTCTGCGCGTGCCCTCTGGCCGGAGCGAGCTCGTCCTATCCCTGTGCTCTAATCCCGTCATGCATGTCGTCGTCTGCGGCGCACTCGTGGAGAGCGGCGCGGTCCTGCTGGTACACCGCAGCCCGAACCGCCGGGCATACCCGGATCTCTGGGATCTGCCCGGGGGGCACGTCGAAGCGGGTGAGTCGGAACTACAGACCCTCGCGCGTGAGATGCACGAGGAGCTAGGGGTTCACATTGTGGCGGAGTCCTCGTCACGGTTGGGCGACCTGCATGCCGGCAGTGGCGAGGACGCCGTCCACGTGGGCGTCTGGCAAATCAGAGACTGGGTCGGCTCTCCCACCAACCGTGCACCTGAGGAGCATGACGACATCGCATGGGTCGGGATCAGCGAGCTGGGCGGCCTCCCCCTCGTGTTTGGCGCCCTGCCGGCATTGCTTCGTTCCCTGCCTGAGCCTGACCGGCCGGTGACCAGGGCCGGTCCCATCGGGGTCATCGCGCCATCGCGTCGCTGAAGACTGACCACCACGACCGCTACGGCGCCTTGGAGGAGCGGCCCGGCGAGAAGGCCGACAACGGCTGCCTGCATTCTCAACCAAGCGCGGCTAAAGACGACCACGCCGGCGAGAACGACGTCTCGGAGGCCGAGCTGGCCTGAGAGCGCGAGCGCTCGCGGTGCAGCGCCGCACGTACACGCAGAACCACCTCGACTATGTCATCGAGGTCTGCGAGTACGTGGCGGACCTGCTCGGCTACCGGATCGTGGCCGAGCCGCCGGCGGTGCGGCATTCATGGCCCGCTTCGAACCGGCGGACTGAGCCGGCTGGGTGAAGGAGGGCGTCCTCGTACCCGGTCTGCCGGGTACGAGGACGCTCTGCTCAGGTGAGCACTGTCATGGGCTGGCGCAGGTTGGCGCCGGCGCTGGGTTGGTGCCCTGCCAGGTGCCGGTCATCCCGAACACTGTGGACCGGCCGGGCGGGATCGCGCCGTTCCAGACCACGTTGTGGACGCTGACCGCGCCCGCCGCGCCGGTCGTCAACGTCCCGTTCCACACGCGGTCGACCCGCTGGCCGGCCGTGTACGTCCAGGACACGGTCCACGCGTTCATCATGGTGGTGCCCATGTTGCGCACCGTCACCTCGGCGTGGAAGCCGCCCGGCCACTGCGAGACCACCCGGTACGCGGCCATGCACGGCGCCGACTCGGCCGGCGGCGTCGTCACGTCGACGAACGGGGACAGCGGGCCGCTCTGCCCGGCCGTGTCGAGGGCGCGCACGGCGAACCCGTACGTCCGGCGCGGGGTCAGGCCAGTGACCGTCAACGTGGTCGCGCCGTTCGTGTTGCCCGCGCGGCTGACCACATCGCCGACGACCATCACCACCTCGTACCGGGCCACCCCGACGTCGTCGGTGCCCGCCGGCCAGGTGAGGGTGACGCTGGTCGGGGTCAGCGCCGATGCCACCGGCGTGCCCGGCGCGGTCGGCGGCGCGTCGTCGCTGAACGGCAGCTTCACCGGCCCGCCGGATCGTTCCCCCGAGTAATTGCCGGCTGGGTCCTTGGCCCGGATGAAGAAGTGGTACGGCTCGCCGCGCGTCAGCCCGGTGAACCGGTAGATCGAGGACACGCTGGTGACCGTGCCGACCTCCACCTTGCCGTTCCACAGGCTGATCTCGTACTCGTCGACCCCGACGTTGTCACTCGACATCGGCCAGTCGATGGTGAACCCGGTCGAGTTGACGTCGCGCACCTCCGCCGGACCCGGCGTGGTCGGCGGCTCGGTGTCGCGGGCCACGTCGGCCACGAACGTGGTGATGGAGTTCGCCGGGAACCGGCCCGCCAGCGTCGGGTCGACCGCGCCGCAGTCCACGCACGGCGGCCTGGGCATCGTCTGGAACGTCGTGCTTGTGATGGTGTCGAGGTCGGCGGCCGAGTACTGGTACGCGGTGACCGCGCTGTTGAGGTCGCCGGCGGCGAGCCGGATCGCGCTGTTCAGGTCCTCGCCGGTCTTGTTGACGACGACGACGGTGAGCGGCTGGCCGGGCGTCTGGGCGGCGTACACGGAGAGCTTGTCCTGATCGCCGCTGACCGCCTTCACGCTGGTGTTGCCGAACTGACCACCCTGGCCGTCGTAGTCGCGGAACATGCGGAACGCGTACGCGCCGGGGTCGTCGGCGTCCGGGCCGGCCCACAGGGTGGCCAGGTCCAGCCCCTCGCGGCCGAAGATGCCGAGCACGTCGGCCTGGGCGAGCGCGCCGTTGATGTGGTCCAGCGCGCCCCAGTTGTACTCGGTGATGGCCGTCTTCGTGCCGGGGTAGTTCTCCGCCACCATCTCCTTCATCCGCGGGACGAGTCGGGTGGTGTCGTTGATCCAGCTCTCGTCGACGTACGCCGGGTCCCACAGGTTGCGGGTGGAGCGCAGCCGCAGCGCGTTGGTCGCGGGGTCGCTCCCGTTGCCGAACGCGACCCCGGAGCCCTGCGGGTACCAGTGGTTGTCGAAGTAGTCGAGTAGCCGCACGCCGTGCTCCTGCTCGTACGCCCGCAGCTGGGCAAGGTACCACTCGCCGAACGGCTCGCCGCCGTGCGCCGCCCGGTCCGGCGGGTTGCTCCAACAGGTGCCGCCGAGCCGGTTGCAGGTCTCCTGGTCATGGCCGGACATGAACAGCGAGTTCCAGCCCCAGCCGACCGGGCCGAGGGTCTGTGCGGCGGGGTCGGCGGCCTTGACGGCGCCGGCGATCTCGACCGTGCGGTCGCGAATCTCGTCGTACGATGTGCCGGCCGGGTGCACGTCGCGGTGCGTCGAGTGCCAGATGTCCGGCTCGTTGTCAAGGTTGTAGAAGCGCACGCCGCCCCCGTCGGCCGTGCCGTACTTGCCGGTCAGGTGCTCCAGCCAGTCGGTCACGTAGTCGGCGCCGGCCTCGACGCTGGTGTCGCGCGGGTCGTTCCCCGTCACGAACGTGCCGTCCGGCTTCACACCGTCGCCGCAGTCCGGCCGCCATTCGGCGTCGTTGCGCCGCTGCGGCCCGTACTTGGCAATGCTGAACCCGCAGCTGTAGTCGCGGGCCTTCGGCTTCCAGCCGATCAGCGGCACGGTCAAGATCGTGTCGGTGCCGGTGCGCCGGTCCTGCTCCACGAAGACGTCGGTCTCCGAGCCGTTCGGCAGGTCGGCCGGGTCCGCCGAGCCGGGCACGTTCTCGAAGAACCAGTCCGCGCCGCGGTTCGTGGTATCGGTGGCGAAGTCGTACCGGGTCGTCGCGTTGCCGCCCCAACGCCGGACGGGCAGCCGCAGCTCCTCGGCGAGCGCCTCGCCGGCACCGTTGATGCCGTAGATCTCCGGGCTGATCGGGTGGCGGGGCGCGGCGAGGTCGATGGTCAGGCTGGGGCCGGCGGCGGCCGCCGCGGGGGTCGCCGGCAGGGCAACGGCGCCGGCCGCCAGCAGGGGTACGGCCGCGAGGGCGACCAGGGTACGGACCGGTGGGGTTCGACGGGGCATGCCAGATCCTCACGATGAAATGAACGCATGGTGCGCTAGGGGCGCTCCACGAGGTGACCGGGCCCGGCGTCCGAACAGTACCCAGTTCATATATGACGGTCAATGACCGCGACGCGTTCGGCCTGCTGCATACGCCGGTGTGCGCACGCAGGAGGCGGACGGTCGCGCGGTCCAGGGCGATGGTGCGGCGGCTGGCCCTGGCGCCGAGCGAGAGCGAGCTGCGCCTCCCGGTGGTCGGCGGGGCGGGCGCTGGGCTTTTGAGCTACCTACCCGCCGGCCTTGATCACCTCGTAGAGAGCGGTCCAGTTTCTGGTGCCGTGGCCGGCGGCGATTGCCCGGTCGTAGTGTGACTTGACCGCTGTGGGCAGCTCGATGTCGACGCCGGCCTGCGTACTGGTCCGCAGGATGTGGTCGGCGGTCGCGCCCATCATCAGTGCCGTGCTGAGGTCGCCTGGGTGTTCGCCGGCCTCCAGCTCGCGGGCCAGCTCCAGCCCGTCGCCGATCATCGTCGGGATGCCGGTGAGGGTGTCCAGTGCGCCGGGGAGGAACTCGGCCGCCGGCACGCCGGCCGCCGTAACGAGCGCCGTGGCGTGCAGGAGGCTGGACAGGGCGGTGAGGAAGACGTCGAGATGAGCCTGGTAGAAGAGCTGGGCCAGCCCGGGATCGGCACCGAGGTACTTGGGCTCGCCGATCACCTTCAGCGCCGGCTCGTGCAGGGCGAAGACGTCCTGGGGTCCGCTGTAGAAGACGTACGCACCCGGCCCGCCGACCGCGGGAGCGGGCACCATCACCCCACCCGTGACGAACGCCGCGCCGTGTTTGGCGGCCCACTGCGCTGCCTCGCGGGATGCGTCGGGCGTGTCGGAGCTGAGGTTCACCAGTGTCTTGCCGGCGAGGAGACCCGCGACCGGGCCGAGGATGTCGTACATCGCCGGGTAGTCGGTGAGGCTGAGGACGATCAGCTCGCCGCCGGCGACGGCGGCCGCGGGCGAGGCCGCCCGTGTGGCTCCTTGGGCGACGAGGCCGTCAGCGCGACCCGGCGTGCGGTTCCACACCGTGACCGGGTGCCCGGCCCGCATCATGGCGGCGGCCATCGCTCGCCCCATCGGGCCGAGGCCGATGACCGTGACCGGTTCGCGGTCGTTGGTGGCGCTCATCGGGTGCTCCTCAGTTCCTCGAACATGCGGGCGGTGCCCTCCTCGCCGAACCCCGCGGCGATCTGCCGGCGGACGATGTCGTGTACGGGCTTCAGCACCTCGGCGTCGACGCCCGCGTCGTTGCTGGCCCGCATCAGCGCGGCGAGCGCTGTCTCGGTGAACCGCAGGCTCTGCTGGCCCTCGCCGGTGTAGTCCTTGGCGTCGATGATGGCGGCCAAACCGGCGAGCCCACCGGTCATGGCGGCCAGGAAGGCCGCCTGCCGCTCGGCGAACTCGGTCGCCGGCACGCCCGCGGTGCCGACCATCGCCGCGCCGTGCATGAAGCCGGCGAACATCGTGTACATGCCGGTGAGCATCGCCATGTCGTAGAGCGAGGCCATGCCGGCATCCGGCCCCAGGTACGTGCTCTCACCCCAGCGGTCGAGCAGCGCCCGGTGCTGCTCGAAGGCGATCGCCGAGCCGCTGTAGAAGATCACCGAACCGGCGCCGCCGATCATCTCCGGCACGGCCAGGATCGCGCCATCGAGGAAGGTGATGCCCCGCTCGGCGGCCCACGCGGCGAGCTCCCGCGACTCGTTGGGCGTAGTGGTGGTCAGGTTGATCACGGTACGTCCGGACAGGTTGCCGGCGACCGGATCGAGCACGCCGTGTACCGACCGGTGGTCCAACAGGCAGGCGACGATCACGCCGTCGCCGGCGACCGCCTCCTCGACGCCGCCAGCGACAGTGGCGCCGCGCTCGCCGAGGGCCGCTGCGCGGCGCCGGGTGCGGTTCCACACGACGGTGGGCCGTCCGGCGTCGAGAGCTGCCGCAGCGAGCGCACTGCCCATCGCTCCCAGTCCCAGGAACGTGGTGCTGGTGGTCATTGGATACTCCTTCGCCTCGCCCGTGAAGTGGTGGCGCGCCGATCGCCATCCTCTGGCGCGTACATTCGTGTTGACAAGTACCTACTAATTTGTTCAATACTTACCTTCTGGTAAGGATGGGCTTGACCTGGGAGGTCCGATGACGTCAAGCATCAGGCGCGGGCCGTACATCTGCGGGATCGACGCCGCGATGGACGTGGTTTCCGGAAAGTGGAAGTCGCTGATCCTATGGGAGCTAAACAACTACGGCACCCGCCGCTTCGGCGAGCTCAGGCGCGGGCTGCCGGGCGTCAGCGAGAAGATGCTCATCCAACACCTTCGCGAGATGGAGGAGGACGGGCTGATCCACCGCGAGGTCTACCGCGAGGTCCCGCCCCGGGTCGAGTATTCGCTGACCAAAGACGGTAAGTCGCTCAACGAGGCCCTGCGCCCGCTGGGCGAGTGGGGGACGAAGCGTTCCATGCGCCTTGCCGCGGGCGGCGAGCTCATCGACCAGGCGTCGTAGAAATCGCCTCGAGCCCAGTGAGCACCTGGGGCACGTCTACGCGCCCTCGCTGACCACCGCCGCCGCACCCTCCACGCCCCGCAATCACCGGGCGAGGCAATCCCAACACCCTGGAAGGTGTGCGCAACGATGGCCTGATGATTGCCAACCGGTCGATCCCGTCCGCAACCGTCATCCCGGTACTCGTGTATCCCGACGTCCGAGCCGCCGTCGCCTGGCTCACCGAGGCATTCGGCTTCGTCGAGCGCGTCCGCATCGGCGAGGACCACCGGTCGCAACTGCGTATCGGCGACGACGGTGCGGTGATCGTCACCGATGCGCGCCGCGAGCAACAGCCCCCGCAGCCGGGCATCGTCACCCATGTCATCAAGGTCCGCGTGCCTGATGTGAACGCCTATCTCGAACGCGCGCAGGCGCACGGCGCCACGGTCTTGCAGGAACCGACCGAGTACGAGTACGGCGAACGCGAGTGCACGGTCGAGGATCTCGGCGGGCACCGCTGGCAGTTCACGCAGACCATGCGCGACGTGGCGCCGGAAGAATGGGGCGGCGTCACCGTCAACCCATGAACACACAACCACGTCGCCGGCTCTTGCCCAGACGCGGCCGAGGGTACGACGGATGGACCTAGGCGTGCAGCGTCGGCCGGTAGCCAGCACACAACGTCACCATATGGGTCACCGGGAACCCGAAATGCGCGTACCACTACCGAACGACCGACTGAAATCGGAGCACGAGATAGAGGTCTACCCACTCGACTACGACAGGGAGGGCGGGGTGCCGAGTCCGTTGCGCGATGAGCGACCGGGCACTGCACGAACTGGACCGTCGCTGAGCCGTGGGTCGACCGTGGGAAACGAGCGGTCGCCAAACAGGATCCGCGCCGCCATCGCACGACCGGCACGGCCGCGCAGCAGGGCCACCGCCGCTTCCGCCGCGGCGGGGGATCGGATGCCGGCGAAGGCGCGGCGCAACAGCAGCCGGCCGCGAAATCGGGCCCGCAGCGCGTCCCCCGAGTACCGGTCCAACACTCGCTGGTCGCCGGTGCGCAGGTAGGCGGCGGCCACCGCCGCGGCCAGCTCGGACATGCGCAGGCAGGGGTCCAACCCGCCGGCCGTCAGCGGCGACACCGCGCCCGCCGCGTCGCCGACGAGCAGCCCGGCGGGGCACGCCAGCCGCCGCAGCACACCGCCGATCGGGATCGGACCCGCCCGGCGCTCGATCGGGCCGCTCGGCGCCGCCCGGCCGGGAGCGTCCACTGTGAACGCGTCCAGCAGGTGGCGGATGCCGGTGCGCATCGCGTGCGGATATCCGGCGACGCCGACGTGCGCGTGCCGGCCGTCGTCGATGACCCAGCCCAGGTACCCGGGGGCGAACCGGGGGTCGAGTACACAGTGGAACGCCGGGAGGGTCGTGCCCGGCGCGATCGGGTGGACGATCTCGGCACCGACGAGGAAGCGCCGGTTGACGTCGAGGCCGAGCTCGCGGGCCACGCGGGAGCGGGCGCCGTCCGCGCCGACGACGAACCGCGCGGTCACCGGCTCCGCGTCCGCGAACCGCACCAGGCCCGCCGACCCGCCGGTGTACCGCACTCCGAGCAGGACCCGCGCCCCGGCCGACTGCGCCGCGCGGTGCGCGTGCTGGTAGACGGCCGCCATGTCGGCCACCCGGTACTCGTCCCGGTCGCTGGTGAGCCGGATCGGCGCCCGCCGGGACGGCGGATACAACAGCATGTCCCGGACACCGGGGCCGAGCAGGTGGTCCGGCAGGTCGAAGTCGTCGAAGGTGCGGCGCACGAAGATCCCCGTCGTACGGATGCCGGCCGACAGCGACCTACGGCGGTCGACCACCAGCACATCCAAGCCCTGCGCCGCCAGCAGGCGGCCGGTGTGCAACCCAGCCAGGCCGGCACCCACGACCAGTACGTCAACGGTCCGCACACCCGCGACGGTAGGAGGCGACGCCCGGCCGCGCCACGACCGGCACACAACCCGCCCGGTACCTTCACACCCCCGCCACACCTGAAACCGTGACACTCGGTCCCGCGCACGATTCCTCGGTGCACGAAGCCGATCTTGTCGACGAGTTCACGGTAAGCCAGACCTCTCGATCGGCCTAGCGGCCCTCGGGCTGGTTGACGAACCTGACGTAGCCCTCGCCTTCGCCGGTCCGGGTCACAAGCCCCACGTACCGGCCCTGGCGCGGAGGAAATACCTCGTAGACGTGCCGGTCTTCCTCACGTTGCCCGCCCAGGCACCAGCAGTTCAAGATCCGTGTCCGCCGGTCCACGTCGACCAGGGCAGCAGCCGCGCGGGTCGCGGCAGATCCGGATACTGTCCGCCCAAGCCGCGCAGCCCGGTTGTGACGGTTGCGGCTCAGGAAAGGCCATTGTTCCGACCCGTGGCAAGCCACCTTCGCCAAGTCCTCCGAGTCACACGCTGCCCGGGATCGTCAAGAAGGTCCACCAGGAACTGAACGCGCAACCGCGTAAGCGGGTCGACGGCATCGACCATAGGTGCAAGCGTCCCGCGCAGCAGAGCATCGGGGATATGCCTGACGAGGCCGGCGTAATGCCAGTCCTTGCATCGGTACGGGCGCCGGACCGCGGCCGCGACCAGGCCGGTCAGGTCCGTTAGCACTTCGTCGGGGACACCCTCGGCGGCGAACCGCTCCAGGACCGCGGCCTTGGTCGTCCAGGGCGAATGCCACCACGAGCCCGGCTCTCGCCACTCGACGGGGTACCGCGCCTCCCACCGCAGAAACAGCACCGCGAACGGCGCATACACCACGTGGGCGACCGAGCCGCTCGGATGCAGGCCGGTGAACGCGGCGACCGGCCCGCACAGGGTTTGGTCAAGATTCCAGCCCATCGCCGCACGCGCCTGGTCCATCTCCGCTGACAGGTGCGCCTGCTCCGGCGCCCAGGAGCCGGCCCGCGCCCGCGCCGCATTCAACCGGTGCAGCGCCGCACCGGCCGCCTCCAGCGACTCCCGGTGCCGCGTCAACACAGCCGCACGCCGATGCTCGTCCTCACACACGAGGTCGAATAACCACGAGCGATCACCCGACAGCTCTGGATGCACCACGACATCCTGCCACCAGCACCAGGAGCCAGGTCACGCCCATCGAGGCAACTTATCAACGCGGACTCCGTGCCAACGCGCACTCGCGCGGGACCCCGGCAGCCGCGCCCGCCGCGTGCTCAACGACCTCGGTGTCAACATCGCCGCGATCAAAGGCGAACTGCACCGCTACATCACGGTCAACCCGACCCCGGCCGGCCCGCTGGTGGAAACGCCGCCCACCAGCCCAGCCGGACTGTTCGTTCTGCGGCCGACCAAGCCCGGCCGGCGGCCAACTCGTCAAAGGTCCTGGTGTGGCCATCTGCGGCGCATGCGTCGCGCTGGCCCACGAGATCCTCGAACGCCAGCATTCCGCAGCTTGAGGGCCCCGGCCGACAAGTCCACCCTCGGGGACGGCCGCCGCGGCGGTGAACGAGGAAGAGCGGCTGGAAAGGCCGGGGCCCGGCGCCGCCGTGGTCGCGGTTGCAGGACGTTACGCATCGAAACGGTGGATACGATCGGTGCCATGGCGATCCCGTCCGCGTTCCTGCGCGTGTTGGTCGGCGTGGTGGTCGTAGCCGCCGGCGGCGCCTGCGACCCGGGCACCCCGGACGCGGGCGCGGCGACGAGTCCCGCCACCGCCGGCCCGCCGCCCTCTCCGGTCGTGGAGGGCCGGGAGCGTCCTGTGAAGATCACCGGACCGCAGGCCGGTCTGCTGACCCAGGATCAGATCGAAGCGGCCGTGCCGGGCAAGTCGGGCCCGGGCGTCTCGTTCACCGAACAGGTGCTGCCCGAACTGCAGGAGAAGACACTCCACATGGGAGATGTCCCGGGGAAGATCACCACAGCCACCTGTGCCGGTGGCAAGATCAAGCTGGCGCCCATGGCGAGCACCTGGTGCACCGTTGTCTTCCGCGGCCTGCGGGTGGATTGGAACGTGGTCATCGAGCACGACTACCAGCCGGGCGATCGTGTGATCCACTACACGTGACTCCCCGTAAGCGCATACTGACCGCAAAGCGGCTGTACAACGACGCCTGGCTGCACTACC
This sequence comes from Phytohabitans sp. LJ34, assembly GCF_052068095.1. Classification (NCBI taxonomy): domain Bacteria; kingdom Bacillati; phylum Actinomycetota; class Actinomycetes; order Micromonosporales; family Micromonosporaceae; genus Phytohabitans; species Phytohabitans sp. LJ34. The sequence goes on from NZ_JBQHDG010000041.1 coordinate 14,727, forward strand.
GCGACATGTCGCGCGAGGTGCGGTGCGACAAGCTCCCGGAGATCTGGCTGGCCGACAAGGGGAAGACCGGATACTCGTGCCAGTACCTCCGCACGGTGTCGGACACCGAACAGCGCTGGGTGGACGCGGAGATCTTCGTACGGGATGACGGCGAGTTCCGCTTCGATTGAAGCTACCCGGGGAGTCGCCGGTGACTGATGCCGCTCGACCGCACCATCCGTCCAGCGCCGAACAGCTCGTTACCCGAATCTCGGTATGCCGTTGCGAGCAGGTCAGTGCCGTTGAACGCCCTTTCAGAGCCGGTTTGCACGGCCCTTGCGAGCCGCGCGTCTGGACAGCGTCCAGCCCGCGTCCGCCTCCGCGCTTCGGACCGCGCCTACCCCGCATTTCGTATGGGCCATACGTGGCAGAATAGGAACCGCGTTCTCCCAGTACAGGGCCCATGCGCCGACTTCGAACCTCCGCGCATTGTCTGCGGCATGAGAGTGTGTCGATCGAGGTTAGTTGCGATGGTTGAGTCGACACGTGACCCTGGCCCTTGATTCTCGTGCGGTGTCGAACGGCGCTTCGGAGAGTAGTGCCGTGGTACCACCTCCCTCCCGAGGATGACGACCGCGGTACGACGAAACAGGATGGAATCGGGCCTAGCGTTCAGGCTATGACGAAACCTGACAGTCCACTGCGGAGGTTCGGGGCGGCCACCATGGCGCTGGCGACGGCGTTCGCTGTCGCCGCCTGCGGGTCGGACGCCGACAAAAGTGCGGGGCCCGCCGCGGCCGGCTCGCACAGCGCGCACGCGGGCGGGTCGCTTTCTCCACCGCAGCCGCTGCGCGCCGGCGAGCGGTTCGTCGACCTGAAGATGGCCGAGGCCTACACGCCCGCGCCGCCGGAGGGCGGCGGCACGGACGAGTACCGGTGCCAGGTGATCGATCCGGGCCTGACCAAGGCGGCGTTCCTGACCGGGACCCAGGTCATGCCGGAGAACGTCGCCATCGCGCACCACGCCATCGTGTACGCGGTGCCGCCGGGCGGCGCTGCCGCGGTGCGCGAGCAGGACGCGAAGACTCCCGGCCTCGGCTGGCAGTGTTTCGGCGGGACCGGCGTGGACGGCGCCGAGGTAGAAGAGGGGGACGCGGCGTGGGTGGACACCTGGGCGCCGGGTGCCACGGAGACGCTGCTCACCCAGGACGCCGGCTTCAAGCTGGAGCCGGGCAGCCTGCTCGTCCTCCAGATGCACTACAACCTGCTCGCGACCGACGGCAAGCCGGCCGGGTCGGACCGTTCGGCGGTGCGGCTGCGGCTGACGGACGGCACGCCGCAGACCCGGGAACTCGTCACGTGGTCGCTCGACGCGCCGATCGACCTGCCCTGTGCCGCCGACGAGTCGGGTCCGCTCTGTGACCGGGCGGCCTCGATCGCGGACGTGACGAAGCGGTTCGGGCCGGAGGTCGGCGACATGGCGGACGAGCAGCTGGAGGAGTGCGGCCAGAGCGCGCCGAAGCCCGGTGACACCCAGACCTGCGACCACAAGGTGGAGGCGCCGGTGACGCTGTTCGCCGGTTTCGGCCACATGCACCTGCTCGGGCGGGCCATCAAGGTAGAACTCAACCCGGGCACGCCGAACGCCAAGGTCGTGCTGGACGTGCCGCAGTTCGACTTCGACAACCAGCGGCTGGTGAAGCTGCCGTCGCCGGTGGAGATCGGTCCGGGGGACACGCTGCGGGTGACGTGTACGCACGACGCGGGGCTGCGCAAACGGCTGCCGCAGCTGAGCAAGCTGCCGCCGCGCTACGTGGTGTGGGGCGACGGCACCAGCGACGAGATGTGCATTGGCATCATGACGGTCTCCCCCCGCACGTCCTGACGACGCGTCGAACGTGTGTGAGCTCACCGAGGTCAACAAGCCGAAAACAGCTCTGAGCTCACACACGTCCGCACTGAACTCACACCCGCGCGGCGTCGTGGCGGTCGGACGGGCGGTGACATGGGCGGCTGCACGCGGACCCGGCAGCGGAGCGGTCGATCACGCCGAGCGGATCGGCCCGGAGCGGTGCGGCTGGGAACTACGGTCGCGCCCCCGACGGACGCGCGAAATGAAGCGCTAAATCGGCCGGGTGAGTCGCAGGTCGTAGGCGAGGATGACGGCCTGGATCCGGTCTCGTGCGCCGATCTTGGCCAGGACCCGCCCGACGTGAGTCTTCACCGTCGACTCCGACAGCGTGAACCGTTGCGCGATCTCGCCGTTGGTGAGGCCGTGGCCGATGGCGACGAGGATCTCGCGCTCGCGGTCGGTCAGGGAGTCCAGCCGGGGATCCTCCCGCACGGGCTCGCAGAGGTCATCGTCGAGCCGGTCGGCGAACGCGTCGAGCAGCCGCCGAGTCAGCGCCGGCGCGATCACCGCGTCCCCGGCGGCGACGGCCCGGATGCCGGCGAGCAGCTCCTCCGGGCGGGTGTCCTTGAGCAGGAAACCGCTCGCCCCGGCCCGCAGCGCGGCGAGCGCGTACCGGTCCACGTCGAACGTCGTCAGCACCAGGATCCGCGAACGCCCACCGGCGGCGACAATGCGCCGGGTGGCCTCGATCCCGTCGACGCCCGGCATGCGGATGTCCATCAGCACCACGTCGGGATGCAGCTCGGTGATCCGCCGAACGGCCTCGGCGCCGTTCTCGGCCTCGCCGACGATCTCGGTGTCGGCGGTGCTCTCCAGCAGCATGCGAAACCCGAAGCGCCGCAGCGGCTGGGCGTCCACCACGAGCACAGTGATCATGAATGGCTGCCTTTCAGGGTCGCGTGGACGGTCCAGCCGCCGTCCGGTGCGGGCCGGCGCTGACCATACCGCCGTAGAGCGCCGCGGGTTCGGCCATGCCGACGAGGCCGAGACCCGCGTCGCCCGGCGATGCCTACGTCATACCGAGCGAACCTGAGACGACTGTTAAAACGGCACTCAGGCCGGTTGGCCGCCGGCGCGGGTACGTCGTCGGGCGGGCCGCTGTCGTGCACGACGATGTGGACCTGGCAGTAGTCGGCCGCCAGGCTCAGGTCGACGGTGGTCGGCGAGTTCCTCGGCGCCCGACGTGGTGCGCATGCCCGCGACTTCCAGGGTGTCCTCTGTGGTCATCGGCAGGCCGTGCAGCGGGCCCAGTGGCGTGCCCCGCATCAGCGCCTCGTCGGCCGCGGCCGCATCGCGTCGCGCCCGCTCCGCGTCGATGGTGACGACCGCGTTGATCGGGGGGTTCAGCCGCCTCAATCCGGTGCGGGTACAGGTCGAGCAGTTCCCGGCTGGAAATCCGGCGGTCGAGCAGGGCCTCGGTGAGCCGTCGGGCGGACCAGAGCCCGATGCCGTCCAAGTCACTGCCGGTCGACCTCAGTACGCCATGCCGGACCGCTTCGCCCTGAACGGAGTGCCCTGCGCGCCACGCGCGTGATCAAAGCCATCGACCCCAACCACGGCACAACCGGCGCAGCGACGTGGTCTCCGCTCATGCTCGACGATGCCGTGCTGCTGAGCTGATCGGCCCCAAGACCCGGCACGGCACCAGCCCACACGACACGACCCTTGCGGCCGGTCGACCAGTCCCGGTACCGCCCGATCGGCGGCAGAAGAGCGCACCGGATCTTGACCGGCCGGCGACCGGCAGAACACCGTGTCCGAGCTGTCGGGTATGCGGGCGCGTCTGCGCCGAGGGTCAGTCCTTGTAGCGGTTCGGGATTGCGAACACGTCACCACGTAGACAGTTGCCCCTCAGGTCTGGCGACAGGGGGAATGGTTCGTTTATTACGGCCTCGGCGCGCCAGCCTTCAACAGCAAGCCCGTCGACGGCGTGACCGGCAAGCCGATCGTCGGTCGCGTCGCCAAGTAGACCGGCATGCTCAAGGATGACGAACAGCGCGTCCGCGGCACAGGTCACCAACGCGCGGGCTTCATCCGCACTCACGTCCGGATTCAGCTCGCAGTAGAGGCGGCGAGCAGCTACGAGCAGACGACCAGCGTCGGTCACGGTGAAGTCGCGCCGCAGCCGCACGGACAGAATCATCCCGTCAACGAGCGGCTCGTCACCGATCACACCGTCCTCGTCAGACACGCCGACACGGTACGCGAATACGCCAGCTCGGCGAAACCTAGCCCGGGCCGCGCACCATCCCGCCCACCCTTCAAGCCCGAACCCGCGGCGACGACAAGACCACATGAACCGGGAAGCCGCCGACCCGTCCGTATCGTCGCCTCAATCAACTGCACCGTCATCGACACGCACGGCTGCGGGCCGGGCGCGTGGTCTGCGGCATGACAGTGCGTACGAACGGGCGAAATCGGCGAGCATGCGACAGCTATGAAGAAGCCGGAGTGGTCGTCACAAGCGTAGATCGGCCGAGTAAAGGAGTCTCCCCACGGGCTCCCCCGCAAGAAACTCCAGCGGTCACCGGCGGCGTCGTGGGTGAGTAGGTCGTCAGCGGGCGGGTGCCGCCGTCGACTCCCGCTGCACGAACTCCGCGCGGACGGGTCGCGGCTCGGGGACGTCGTCGTCGCCGAGGGCGTCGAGAATATGGTGCACCGCCTCCTCGCCGCCGAGGTCGAGGGGCGTGCGGATGGTCGTGATCGGCGGCGAGGTGAAGTACGCGTGACACCCGAGAGTCGGCGGCGTCCCAGTTCCAGGTTTCGCTGACCATGTTGACGGGTCGGTTCGAGGAACAGCTGTCAAGCGACGCGGATCATAGCGCCGCCAATACCGGGTAGACATCGCTGGAGCCGGGGTTCAGATGAGCTCGGTCGAGGTCGATCCCGTGAGCGTGCAACCGTTCGGCGACGGCTGCCATCCGCGACTCGGCGAAACCGCGCCAGTGGCGCCCGAGCCGCCTATGATGCCCTTGCTCGTCATGTGTTTGGTCGTGATGAGCTTGGACCAGGGCGCGTGCCACCAGGCCGCAGCGATGCAAGCCGAAGCTGCCACCCTCGCCCGGGTCCTCCGCCAGGGCCAGACCGGGCGCCAACTCTTTGGTGAAGGCCGGCCCGCCGGGCACGAGCGTCTCGCGCAACAGCTCGAACCGGGCGGAGAGAAGCGCGCCGGCCTGACGATAGTGGCGCCCCAAAAGGTAGAGCACGCCGGAGTCACGGCGACCGAAGCGTGCCGGGTCGTTGACCACCTTGAATTGGAACGGGATTAGTGCCTCGTTGAGCGTCGAGGTCACCACCCGCAGGGCAACTGGCGCGCCTTCGGGCGTGAGGTTCCAATAGATCCGAATCAGGGGATTGCCCGCGCCCATCTCGGGAAAAGCCGCATCCCCAAGGGCAAGATAGAAGCCGGGCGATCGGTGCGGCAGAGCGTTGGGCAGCCGGATGGAGACCTCGTCACCAGGTCCGGCGCCATGCCCGGCGACCAGCTCGTCGGCGGTGACCCACAGCTGCAAGCCGTGCCGGTCGACGACGGTGTGTTGTCCGTCGACGCCGACCACCCGCCACTGCCCCTCTGCGCTGCCGGTGCCGAGGTTGGCGGCGGACAGGCTGTCGCGATAGGACGGTGTGTCCCGCAGCTCCGTGTCCGCGGGGCGTGCCGGCGGGTCCGGGACCGCCATACCGGTGCAGTAGAAATCGACGTAGAGCCGTTGCCGCAGCGCATCCGTCAGGTACCGGAGCACCGTGGCCCGATCCATGGCCGCCGCTCTGGCGGGCAGTACGGCGTGCCGCCTCCCGAACCAGGTATACGAAGTGTTGTTTATCCACAACGCGTCGAGGGCCTCGGCAAGCCGTGCGCGATGGTCGTTCACCCGCCGCCGCCTGGCTCTAATCCCAGCAGGTACACCACGGCGTCCCTGGGCCGTTCCAACATGTTGCTCGCCACCTGTAGCTGAAGAACCTGAGTTATGTCCGGCTGCGCGGACGATTGGGCCGACTCCAGAGCCGTGTGTACCAGGCGCGCGGCGACGAATGGCACCGTCGCCGCCAGCATGCGGTCCGCCACGCCATCGGCCAGGCCTATCCCGGCCGCGTACGTGCGCCAGCACACCCGGATGGCCCGTTGGACGCCCTCAAGCGGGCGTGCGGCCAGACCTGGCAGACTCACCGGATCATCGGCCGCCGAAACCGGAATCGACCCGATCCACAGCGTCAGGTAGGCGGCCAGCGCGGAGCCGATGTCCCAGCGCGAATCGCCGGGCCCTGCCAGTTCCCAGTCCACCACCACGAGTCTGGGCCGTCCGCCCCGGTCCCCGGTCAGCAGGAGGTTGCTCCAGCGGATGTCACGGTGGATGGGTGCGGTGCGGGACCAGGCCGCGGCGACCTCGTCGAGGCGCTCTGCGAATCCCGGTGTGGCTTGGACGATCCGGACGAGCTCGAGCATCCCACGGCTGGCGGTCCGGTAGAACTCCAGGCTGGGGCGGTGCGGCGAGAGGAACATCGGGCCGTGCATCGGGGGGTCCAACCCATCCCATCGAGCCATCGGCATCCGGTGTAGCCAGGCCAGTAGCCGGCCGATCGAGGCGGCAACGAACGCCGACGGCTTTCGCCGGCGCGCATGGTAGACGTTCAGATCTACGGCGTCGGGCAGGAACTCCGCCAGCAGAACCCGTTCGGCCGCATCATATCCGTGGAAGCGGGGCAGATGCCCACGCAGGCGGGGCTCCCCGGCGAGCAACCGGTAGACCCTCGCCTCGTGCGCCACGGTTCCCGTCTCAAGATCGGAGTCCTGCTTGAGCAGGTGACCGCAGGCGTCTCGGCGGTACGCGCCGAAAGCACGGTTGCGGCCCGACAGCTCACGCACGACCAAATCAACGTCCACCATGGACTGTTCGTCGAGCAGCCCGCAGTCCAGCAGGTAGCCGGGAACGCCGGCCAGGGTCAACATCTGCGGTGGACCGGTCGGGTCGCCGCCTCACCGCTCGGGATGACCGTGGCCGCCGTTGAGATCGCAGTACACAAAGCCGCCGGACGTGATGCTCGGCACGTCCCACTCCCCGATGACGCTACGCATCAGCAAGGGGTTCAGCGTTGCCGAGGCGAGGTGTCCGGCGGCGATCGACCCGCCGAGGAAGCTCGCCGACGACTTGCTCGGCTCAGGCCCGACGGCCTTGAGCTCAAGGTCCCGAGGGACCCACACCAGGGTGCCGTCCCCATCGGGTAGCCGCTGGCTGTGCAGGATCCTCGTTTCCGGGATGATGACGTAGCTGTTGAGCGTGCGATTGAGGTACAGCCGCCATTCGGACTTCTTCGTCGAGGGGCCGAGGAAACCGCGCAACACGACCGCATCGAGTGGTGGCGCCGCAGGATCCGGTGCGAGCGCCTCCACGAGCGGGTCCGGCACCAGCCTGGTCTGCTTCTGTACGGGCATGCCAAGCACCCCTTCGGATCGGGAAAGACGAACGATCCCTCAGACCGCTCAACGTAGTTGTATCACCGCAGCCCGCCCTCAAGGTCAATATGCCGGAACCCGCACACCCCCAACCCACTCCGGTTAGCTTGACAGGACCGATTGCGGCGAAAGGACGGCCCGATGCCCAAAATCGAGAACCTGACTTGCGTCCTGTCTCAGGATGGCGATCCCGTCACCATCTCCGTCGCTTGCCATCTGAAGTTCGAGCGCGACGAGGAGGGCACGCCGTACGAAGTGAAGATTGAGATCGTGGACGACGAGAGACAGTTCCTGCTCGGACCGAACGTCCTTTACACCTTCAGGCATAGCCTCCTTCTTCTGCTGGAAAGAGACCACATGGTGGTCAACGGAACCACCGCGGGCGTAGACATCAATGAATCCCGCACTTTCCCGCGGGATACACTCGACGAAGATCCTGGGATCACGGTGACCGGTAGACCACCGTTCACCGCGATCCGCCCAAACCCGGACAACTTCCGGGCCAGGGTGACGGTAAGTCAGGTGACCGAAGAGCTTTCCGCCATCCAGACGATCACCGCCTGAGGGCCCGCAGCCGGTCGGTTCAGGCGCAGCAGGACCTAATCCGGGTCGAGCCGGCGGCGCCCAGCAGGTCGATCGATTTCCATCGACGGCCGGTGTAAGACAGCGATGCGGTAACTCCAAATCAGTTTGCGAACCGGTACGGCCTCATCTGGTAGCCACCGAAGTACGGGTACGGGATAGCCCGATGATGGGTACCGCCGCTGCCGGACTGCTCGTACCCGACGTACCTGCTCATCGTCGCGTCGGTCCATCGATCGAAGGTGACCACATGGCCTGCACCAGGCGGCGCCGAATTAACCAACAGGTCGCCGGCACGCAGCTCGCTCCCCTCGATCGGCGTGGACCGCGCCGCCAAGCCCGCCGGTTCAGCCCAGGACCAGCCAACCCGAGCGCCCTGGACGCGTACCCCGAGCAATCACGACGATACCCACGGAACCACCTCGCCGAGTCCGAACTGGACAGATACGGCACCGGACCGCCATCCCATGCGGTCAGCCACGTCGCCGCCCGCCCCAGGACCAGCGTTCCCCGGTGAGCGACGAGTCGCGCGGCCAGGCCCGGCAACGGCTTCCTGGAGTGGATGACGGACTGGCCGACGCGCCAGCCGATGCACCGGGCATCGACGGCCGCGTCGGCCAGAGATCAATTGAATGTGACCATGCCTCCGATGGTTTTCGGAGCTTCAGCGTCGTCGGGCGTACGCCCTGATCGTGCTCTGCTCGACCGTGTCGCCGGCCCCGTCGGTGGCGGATGCGCGCAGCGACACGTACCCGGGGCCGGGCGGATGCCGCAGCGTTGCCACCCACCGGTCGCCGAGCCGCACCAGCCGCACGGGCCGCCAGGTGGCGCCGTCGTCGAACGATGCGTCGACGGTCAGCGACGCGAGACGCACCCGGCCGGTGGTGCCGTTGCGCTCGGCGTACACGGTGAAACCGGTGAGGCCGGCCGGTGCCCGGTTGAGGTCGTCGAGTTCGATGTCGTAGCGGACGGCGAGCAGCGGCAGGTCGGTCACCCCGCCGGCGGCCCGCGATGTGAAGCTCCAGGAGGTCCGCTGCGAAGTGGAGAGGTTGGTCCAGCTCGCGTTCCGGGTCGACGACGTGGTGAGGACGTACCGGGTGCTCTCTGGGCTGACCGTGAACTGGCCGAAGCCGGTGCGGTCGCTGGTGCCGAGCGGCTTGCCGGCCACTGTGGACAGGACCGTCTCGCCGGTTGTCGCCGGGTAGTCCCCGGCCGGCCCCGCGGTGCCGCCGTCCCGTCCCAGACCGGCGTCGGTGTACATCGGGACCTGGACGTACAGCGTGTCGCCCTGGCGGAAGGCGGCCGATGAGGCGCCGGGCACCTCCCGCGGCGCGGCGACCCCCGGGCCGAGCGGTGCCCGGCCGAGGGCGACGGTGCGCCGGACGGCCGTCGAGAACCGCTGCCCACCGACCGTGAAGTAGTCGCCGCCGGAGCAGTCCGCCGGTCCGACGTCGGCGCTGAGCTGCCAGACGACGTCCGCGGCCGGGGTGACATAGACGGCGTTTGGATGGTCGCCCGGCGTGGCGTCGACGCGGATCGACCGGCCGAGCCCGATCGGCAGGTCGGGGTCGTAGCCGTTGGTGACCAGCCGGGCGCAGCCGGCGTCGCCCGAGCCTGCCAGCCGCACGTCCACCGGCGCGAGATCCGCGGTGCGGGCCGCGTAGCGCGGATGCGCCGGGATGCCGCCGGACTCGTGGAACATGACGTTGTAGAGGTACGGGCTCTGCTCCGCACCCCGGTCAGTCAGGGCGCCGTAGACGTCGAGGGCCAGCCCGGCGGCGTTCGCGGTGGGTTGGACGAACAGGCCGCCCGGGTAGTCGAAGTCGGCCGCGTACCAGATAGGCCCGCCCGGCGATGCCTGGGTGACCTGCACCGTGCCGCCGCGCAGCGCCGCGCCTGTCCGGTCGACGGAGACATCGACCCGCGCGGTGCCGCGGGCGTCGAGCGCGACGTCGGTATCCCCGGCGACGTCGACCCGGGCGCGCATCGGCATGCTCAGCGAGCTGATCCCGTCGGCGCCGGTGGTCACCACGAACGCCTGCACCAGGTACGCGCTGGCAGTCACCTCGGCCGTGCCGGCGCCGTCGGTGAGCGGCACCACGGTCAACTCGCCGGTGGCGAGGTCGAAGGCGAGAGCGTAGCCGGCGTGGTCGCTGTCGGGCGCCGCCCCGGCGCGGTCCCGGACCGACACGGCCAGGGTGGCGGAGCCGGCGGCGAGCTTGCGGGCCGTTGCCTTCGGCGCGGCCTGCCCGAGCCGGAAATGCCGGGGGTCGGGGCCGGCCGCGACGCTCGTGCCCGGGGTGGTCTGGGCGCCAGCGGTGGTGGCCACCAAGACACCGCCCGTGACGAGCGCGATGCCGGCGGTCGCCGCGCAGATCGCGCGGATTCGGCGGATTGCCATCGGATTCCTTCCGGAGGGATTTCAGGGGAGCTGGCGGGCGCGGTCGACGATGCCGCTGCCGAGCAGCGCCCGGCTGTGCACGACGGTCCCGGCGGCCACCCCGGCGAGGTCCAGGTAGCGGCCGGCCTGGATCAGAACCATGCGGTAGCCGAGGTACTCGCTACCGTCCGCCTTGAAGACCAGCTCATAGCGCATGCCGTCGTTGGTCCAGGAGACTGCGGTGCCGATACGGCCGGCCGCATCCGCGACGGACTGCTCGGTCTGGACGCCGGGCAGCCGGGCCACCGCCCGCACGGTGGCAGCGCGCAGATCCGGCGGCGCCAGCGGGCTGGCCAGCACATCGGTCAGCATGCCGGCGAGCGTCACCGGCACAGCGTCGGGCGAACCGGCGGGGATGGTCCCGCGCAGGGTGGCGAGCAGCTTGTCCGGGTCGCGGGAGAGCGACATCAGATAGTGGTACGAGTCGATGTCCGCGCCACCGACGGCGGTGGGCGGCGCGGAGGCGTGCGCCGGCTGGTCGCAGTCGAACTCAGCGAGCGGTTCGGTGACCTTCCGGCTGCACGTTACGACGTCGGTCGCCGGATTGCCGACCGATTGCCACGAACGGTGCTGTTCCCGGTGGTCGCCGCTGGCGTCGGTGTCGATCACGATCTGGTCCCGGTACGCGTACTGGTCGGCGCGCGGCGCGGTGAACGGCCGGGCGGCCGCACCCTTGGCCGCGGCGTCGAGCAGCCCCGTCACCGCGACGGGCCCGGCAGGAGGCTCTTCCCGGACCGCCACCGCGGTGAGGCCGGCCACGGCGACGAGCGACATGGCGGCGGCCCAGGTGAGCCGCCGCCAGGCGAACCGGGGCCGGTCGGCGCCGCCGAGCCGGTTCTGCCTGGGCGCGCCGTCGCCCAGCCGAATCTCGTGGTCAAGGCGAGCGCGGGCCGTGGCCACCGCGGTCGGGCTCGGCCCGGTGGGCTGCGGGCGCAGGCTCGCGACCACCTTTATCTCGTCCATCTCAGTCCCTCTTGCGTGTTGGCGGGTGGGTGCGTTGCTGTCGCGGGTGGTTGCAGGTGTGGCGGGGCGAGGCTGTCGTGGGCGTTGGCAGGTGGGTGGTGGGGAGGTGTGGGGCGGTTGTCATCGGGATCGCGGAGCGCGGCGCGGATCCGGCGGCGAGCGCGGTTGAGGCGGGACGCGACGGTGCCCGGTGGGATGGCCAGCGCGGCGGCGACCTCCTCATAGGTCAGCTCCACCCACGCCACCAGCAGCAGCACCTCGCGGTCGGCGGCCGAGAGCGAGGCCAGGACGCTGGCCAGTCGAGGTTCGAGCCCGTAGCCGCCCTGGTCGGCCGGCGCCGTGTGCGTGGGGATGACCGGGTCGGCACCGACCCGGGCTCAGGTGCGCAGCGACCGCAACTCGGCGCGGCGGTGCCGGCCGATGAGGTTCGACGCGATCCCGAACAGCCAGGCGCGGACCGGGCCGCGGTCGGCCGTGTACCGGTCGCGGCGGCGGAAGGCGATCAGGAAGACCTCGGCGGCGATGTCGTCGGCGGCCGTCTCGCCGAGGCGTCGCACCGCGTATCGATGCACGTCGGCGAAGTGCCGCTCGAACAACGCGGCGAACTCGTCGGGCGTGCCGAGCGAGCGCCGTACCGTCTCGGCATCAACGCGCCCCGCCGCGTCTGATGTGATCCTCACGCCCATACTTCTCCGCGGGCGGTCGCATCCTTCACCGCAGCGGTATGACCTGGCACACACCGATGACTACGTCTGGCCTGGACCAAAGGCGGACACCGCCAGGTCTCCGGGCCTGCCCGTCATTTGCGGCGCTGTAGGCAGGGCCACGGTGATACTCCGGATTGAGCTGCGGTCCGGAACATGGAGGTGCGGGGCGGTCGATCCGCCCCGCACCTGACGGAACCGCTAGGGATCAGACGCCGAAGGCCGCCGCGTAGCGGATGGTTCCACTCGGGACAGGGCGACCGGGGTCGAATACCAGCGCCATCATGTTTTCGTCGGGCACTTCGAACGGCGGCCGGATTCCGTACCCGGACGCGGGTATGAAGCCGAACCGGGGGTAGTACGGCGCGTGACCGAGGACGAGGACGAGGTTCTCCCCCGCCGCCCGCGCCGCGTCGAGAGCGGCGCGAATTGTCGCCGATCCGGCGCCTCCGCCTTGGCGTTCGGCCAGCACCGCGCACGGACCGAGGGCGAGAGCCGGTACGTCGTCGACGTGACATCGAGTCAGCAGGGAGAAGCCGACGACGGTGCCGTCGGTGTCCTCGGCGAGCCACGAGGACCACGGCAGCCACGCCTGCCGGTCCGCACGCAGCGCGTCGACCAGGTCGGCCTCCAGCGGGCCAGGGAACGCGGACAGGTTGATCCGGCGAATCGCGGCGCGGTCGTCCGGCCCGTCTTCCAGGCGGGTGTGCCAGATGCGAGTGGACGGTTTCGGCGATTCAGGATGACGGGCGGTCATGACTGCTGCTCCCGGAAGCCGTAGGTTGCGCGGAGGTGCTGGGTGATCGCCTTGCGGTGCTTCTCCCGCTCCGCGCGCAGGCGTGCGTCGTCCCGCGAGGCCGCCCAGGCAGACTCGCGCTGGAGTTTGCGATAGCTGTCCAGCCGGCGCGGCGACAGGGTTCCCGCATCTATCGCCGCACGTACCGCGCAACCAGGTTCGTTCGCATGCTGGCAGTCGGTGAACCGGCATTGACGGGCGAGTTCCTCGATCTCCGCGAAAACCTGCTGGATGCCGTCTTCGCTGTCGTGCAAACCAACCGCGCGCAGGCCCGGGGTATCGATGAGCACGCCGCCGTTCGGCAATGGGACTAGTTCACGGTGAACGGTGGTGTGCCGGCCCTTGCCGTCGCCTGCGCGGACCGCTCCGGTAGCCAGCAGTTCGGTGCCGAGCAGGGCGTTGCCGAGCGAGGACTTGCCCACGCCGGACGGCCCGAGCAGCACGATCGTCCCGGTCAGCAGCGCGGCGAGGATGTCCAGGCCCTCGCCAGTGGCCACGCTGGTGACCAGGACATCGACGCCGAGGGCCAGCGCGGCGACCTCCTCACGTACGTCGGCGGGGCTCCGCTCGGCGAGGTCGGCTTTGGTCAGGACGATGACCGGGATCGCCCCGCTGTCCCAGGCAAGCGCGAGCATGCGCTCGATCCGACCGGCGGAGATGGGATTGGCGATGGATACCACGATGGCGGCCGTGTCGACGTTCGCGGCCAGAACCTGGGCGTGAGAGGTGCGCGACGCCGTGGACCGCACAATGGCGGTCCGGCGCGGCAACACCGCGACCAACTCCGGCTGCGTGGTGTTGGTGATGGCGACCCAGTCCCCGGTACACGGCGATGGTGACAGTCCTGCGTGTGCCGACCAGGTGGCGCGTACCGAGCCGGTGGCGGTGACGACCGTGGCCTGGCCACGGTCGACGAGTACGACGCGGGCGGGCACCAGACCGGCGGCCTGGTGCTCGGCGAAAGCATGCTCGTATGCCTCGTCCCAGCCGTACGAACGCGGCGCGTTCAGGGATGGGGTCGGCACAGAAGATGACGATGACAACGGAGGAAACCCTTCGGAGAGGGGCCCCGACAGACACCGGCGCTACCCGGGCGGGATCGAACGTCCCGTCGAGCGAAAGAAACAGGCTGGGTCAGGCCGAGGCCCGGGGCACAAGATTGATCCGGGCGCTGCACACAGCAGCAGCCGCCTTCGCGGTCATCAACCTCGCCCCCCTTTCTCCCATCCGATGTCGCATCAACGTCACCCGAACCTTACCACGGGGATGATCGAGCGATTGTCGACTTGGTCGACTTGGTCACTGAGCCATTCCGCATAACGACGGGTAACGCTGTGTAGCCGACTGTCGGCAGGTGGGGTGACACGCCGGGTCGAAACGGCTGGCGCAGGCTGATGTCCGCCCGAAGGCAGTACCACAACCAGAAGATCATGTACGTGGACGTGGGAGTCATTTACGAGAGAGCACTTACCGTGATCAAGGCGTCCTTCAAGTCGTCATAGCAACGTGAAGGACGCCTCGATCATTCACTTGGGCAGGTCGCCCGGTCGGTCGACGATCGCGATTTTCAGGCAGGCGGAGCCTTCCATCTTCCCGTCAGGGGTCGCCGGGGGCGATGCCGTCGCTATGCTGCGCGGAGCAGCCGTGAAGTGGCGGTTGCCGAGGTAGGCGTAGGTCCTCGGGTCGAAGATCAAACCGTGGCCGCCCGTTTCGACGGCCAGGCCGGATCGGCCGGCTGCGTCCTTCACGCCCTCGACCACGCTGATCCCGGGGATCCGAGCCATGGCCGCGAAAAGCGCGGACCGCGACGCGGGCGGCACGTACGACTGCCGGATCGTCCAGAAGGCGATCGTGAACTCGTCCGCGACCGGGTCGGCGGCGGCCCGCTTGACCAGGTGCTGCCACATCGCGTCCGGATCGGTGGGCAGGTCGTCCTTGAATCCGGGGTACCGGGTGCAGCCCGGCCGTTGCGCGGCCACGCACCCCTCGATGGGCTCCTCCGTCTTCGGGGCGCCGCTCTGCTCCCAGCGCCTGAGCCCGTCGCGTGTGCCGTTGACGGACCGCCACACCCGTTCGGTGCCGCTGTTGGTCGGCCGTGGTCCCTTGTAGACGGTCTCGATGTACACGAACTGGTCCGGCCTGGCCGTCAGCGTCGGCTCCTGCTGTGCGGCGAGAGCGGCCGAGCGCAGGACCGTGGCGGCGTCCGGGGCCGCGCCGCCGGTCGGCGGCTGGTCGCCCGACGGGGCGGTAGCCACGGCCACCGCCACGCCCGAGGCCAGTACCAGCGACAGCACGCCCGTGGCGGCGAGTCGCCAGCCGAGACGCGGCCGCGGCCGGACGGCCCGGGTCATGGCGACGGGACCACCGCGGGTCTCGGACACCAGCCGGGCGCGCGCCCGGGCGAGGGCGGCGGCGGCGGCCGGCTGGTCGCCGCGCATGCGGCGCAGGAGGTCGATCTCACTCATGAGGGGTCCGTTTCTGTGTACAGGTCAGGAAAATGGGCCGGGTCGAGATCGGCGAGCGACGTGCGCAGGCGCTTGCGGGCGCTGCTGAGCCGGGAACGGACCGTGCCGATCGGGATGCCGAGGGCCGCGGCGATCTCCGCGTACCCGAGGTCCTGCCAGGCGAACAGCAGCAGCGCGTCCCGCTCACCGGCCGACAACCGGGCGAGCGCGGCCGCCAGTCGCCGGCCAGCCTGCCCGGCGGCCACCCGATCCAGCACACCGTCGGCGTCGTGCTGCACGATCGGATCGGCCTCGCCCTTGGCCAGCGCCCGAAAGCGTCTGACCTCGGCGCGGTGGTGGCCGCGCAACATGTTGGTCGCGATGCCGTAGAGCCACGGACGCGCATCCGGGCGGCTCCCGTCGTACCGCGCCCGCTCACGGAAGGCGACCAGGAACGTCTCGGCGGTCAGGTCGTCGGCGGCCGAGGCGCCGGCCCGACGTGACAGGTACCGGTAGATCTCAGCCGCATGGCGGTCGAAGACGGCGGCGAACGCCTCGGGGTCGACGCGCGAACGCTCGATCAGCAGTCCGTCCGGCAGCGCCTCCTGGGCCGGACCGTCCGTCGCCATCGACGTTGTCACGCCTCGTCACCAAGCTCGGACAACGGTCGCTCCTCTCGCAGTGGGAAACGTTCCTCTACCTCTCCTTGACCGAACAAGCGGATCCGGTTCGAGCCCTCGTCAAAGACGACGACTACCGTCTCCACAGTGAGACCGCGCACTGGCGGCCGGCGCTGCGACCGTCGCTTGTGGAGCCCTGCTGTGGCGCGGAATCGCGCCCGGACCGGCCCCTGGCCGCGACACTCGCCGCCGTGTCGCTCGGAGCCGGCCCGGGCGAGCCTGCGCTGTTCGGTTTCGTCGCCGCGGCGTACGCGTTACCGCTGATGGACCACCAGACCTGGAACCGCACCGCGGCGGAGATGTACCACGGCATTTCCTGCGCCAGGCGTCTCCACACCTAACGACGTCGCACCGACCATCACCGCGACCGTACCGACCCGGCAGCGGGCGGCCTCACCGCGCCCAGTCGCTGGCCGGGATCGCCGCAGCGCTCGTCATCCTCCACGTCGACCACGCTCGCACCACATGACCGCGTTCAGTAGTCAGCCGCTTGCGCGGAATGGCTCAAGGTCCGTGACTACGGAATGGAAGTTGCGGCGTCGGCGGCCGCTGCGCTGATTGTCCTCAACTACGCCTTCGACCCCGGTGAGGTACACCTCTGGCAACTCGCCACCGTCACGGCTGTCGTACCACTCCTGTTGCCCCTTCCGGCCGCAGGCCGGGGGCGAGGGCTTCGGCGAACCGTCGTATGTCGGCGAGCCGGCGCTCCTCGTAGGTCGCGTAGGCGGGCCGCCGCGGAGGGGGCATGCTCCACCTCGTACCCGCTGCGGCGCAGGGCTGCGGTCAGCGCGCCGGCGAACCGGACATCGTCCTCCACGAGCAGCACCCGCACGGTCGTCCACCTCCTGTGCACAGTCCTCGTCATCGTGGTACGCCCGACCGCGTAGCGCGAGAGTGGCCAGCCTAAATGTTTGTCAAGTGACGGACTCACGGGCATCCCGCCGACCCTACGATGGCGCAGCCGAGGGGAAGGGCTTCCCCCTGCCAGCCGTCCAATGTGCTCAGCGCTGAGGACCTACGGAGGTTTCGCGATGGCGTTCCGGCAAGAGCTGCGGGAAAAGGTCGAGGCGCTCAAACAGACAGCGCGTGAGGCGAACGCCCGGGAGGCCGACCGCGGCACGGGCCTGCTCGAAGGGTTCGACCCGATCGTCGACACCAGCACCTGGCCGGTCGTCGGCGACGGGGACGGGCCGGTGGGGCTGGAGGACCAGGTGCACATGTCCGGTGACGACCTCGAGGCGTTGCTCGCGGATGTCGAGGCCAGCTTCGAGCCCTTCATGGAGGGCAGCCTGGCCTCCTTCGACGAGATGCTGACCACGCTGGACGAGGACGTCTTCCGCCGCACGCTGCGGAAGGCGAGGAACGAGGACCTGCCGTTCGTGAAGAGCGAGCTGAGCGGCTGGGTCGGCCAGGCCGGTGACATGTTCCGCATGTACTACCTACGGGGGTGGGAGACGTCCGTCGACTACCAGTTGGCGTACGTCCAGGAGATCGGCCGGGTCGTGCACGCGTACCGCAAGCTGCTGGCACATACGCAGGACGACATCAAGGCCATCGCGAACGACGCCATCGCGGCGCTCAACCGGGAGGATCCACCGGGCGACGCCAGCGGTTTCTTCACGATCCTCGGCGTCATCGCGTCGGTGGCCCAGGCCGAGCCGCACGTCGGCGCGGCGATCACCGTCGCCTCGCTCTTCGTCTCCGGTATCGCCGAGGAGGGCGCTCGCGGAGCCGGCGACAACCCGGAACGGCAGGTCGAGGGCGAGTTCGTCTTCCAGATCCTCCGCACCACGCGCGAGGCGATCACCAGGCTGAACGAACTGGTGGACACCCAGACCGAGCGGATCCGGAACGCGATCAACGATGACCTCGACCAGGTGGAGGGGCCGAACATCTACGTCCGGGAGGACGGCGAGGGCGGCGGGATGATCCTGGAGCGGCCGGACGTGCGACTGGCACCGCCCCCGGGCCAGTCGAGCGGCGAGCTGTCCGTCGACCTCACCAAGCTGCACATGGCGGGGTGGGCCCACCTGCCGGCCGCGGCCTACCGGTACGAGGAAGCGAGGCTTCAGCTGTTGGCGGTCGCCGACCGGCGCGACATCGCGTTCGGCACGCCGTCGCCGCTCGGGCCGCTGAACTCCTACTATCTCAACCGCCTGTGCGAGCGGTGCGAGTACGCGCTGCGCAGCACCCGCGACATCCTGATGGAGACCGGTGACGCGCTCGTGTTCACGGCAGCGACGTATGCCCAGACCGACGCCGAGGCGGCCGAGCTGATGCGCGAGCAGACCGCGATCGAACTGGAGAACTTCGAGACACCCACACTCCGCGAGGAAAGCCCACGGACGCCGGCCATCCTGAACGACTAGCGATCGCCACGACCGCTCAGGCCGCCGGCCCGGCCGACCCGCACGATCCAGTGAGCCGCTCCCATGACGCTCCGTAGCAAGCGGATCGCGGCATGAGCGTGCACCCGATCAAGGGTCCTGGCGATGGGCGCAGCGCACGATCGGCGGCTTGTTGGGTCGTCGGACCTTCAACCCGGAGGTCGGTCTTCAGAGGTATCCAACTGTTGGTTACATAAGATCTTGCGAACAAGCACCCGGACAAGGAGGAGCCTGTCGTGATGCGCTCGGCAACGTTCCTGCTGGAGTGCTTGCTCCGGGCTGGGATGCGCGATGTCATCACAGTGGAGCCGGCGACGGGTGGACTCGCGGCGCTCGCGGGCATAGCCACCCGCCGGGACGCGCCGCCGGTGTTCGTCAAGGCCTTCACCGACTCGCCGGCCGACGACGCCTTCGTCGCGGAGGCCGAAGGGCTGGCCGCCCTGCGCGAGCTCGGCGGCATGGCGACACCCGAGGTGATCCTGGCGGGCCGAGAACTGCTTGTGTTGTCGGTGCTGCGGCCGAGGCCGCGCAGCGAAGCCTTCTGGGAGCAGTTCGCGCACGCGCTCGCTCGCCTGCACATGAGCACGATCCATCCTCGCTTCGGATGGCACCGCGACAACTGGCTGGGCCGCCGCCGGCAGACCAACCCTTGGAACGACGACGGCTTTGCGTTCTTCGCCCAGCACCGGCTGCTTCGATGGCTCGGGGAGCCCCGCGTTGAGGCGGCACTCGACCACGCAGACCGGGCGGCGCTGGAGCGGCTGTGTCACCGGCTGCCCGACCTGCTGCCGGACCGGCCGGCATGCCTGACGCACGGCGACCTGTGGGCACAGAACGTCCTGGCCACTTCGGACGGGCAGCCCGCGCTGATCGACCCGGCGGTGTCCTACATGTGGGCCGAGGTCGACCTCGCCCATGTGTGGTCCACCTCGCCCCCGCCCGAGGCGCAACCGTTCTTCGAGGTCTATGCAGAACTGACCTGCCTCGATAGCGACTGGCGGGCCCGCATGCCGATTGTCCAACTGCGACAACACCTCGCGGTGCTGGCCCAGTTCGACGACGACTGGGGCGCGGGCGGCCAGATCCGTGCCACCCTTGCCCCATTCCGGACACGAACCTGACCAGAGGCCCGACGGTTGATCGCGGCTTGCCTCAGGGCATTCGCTAGGTCACCCTCACTCACATCGGCTACGACCGCGCGCCCCGCCGGCCGTAGGTGGGCGCTCGGATCGCGGCAGATGCGGATGTCGGTCAGGCGTCCGTTGACGCATGGCCAAGACGTGCGATTGCGAACGATCTCTTCAGTCATCCGCTGGAGAGTGTCCGGGCGGCGTCGAGGGGTCACGTCGGCCGACAGGGGGCGCTGCCCGCAGACGCGCCCACCGGCGATTAGCGGTTCAAGACCACTTGATCTCACCGGCACGGTCGACGAAACGCCCGGAGTGGTGTCCCGGTCCTTCGGTGGCAAGGTCGACGACGACGTCGGTGCCTTCGGTGACGGTTTGCGGGCCGGTGTTGCCGTTGAGATCGGTCGCTGTGTAACCCGGGTCGGCCCCGTTGATGCGGATGTCGGTCAGCGCCTTGGCGTACTGGGTCGTCAGCATGGTGAGCGCCGCTTTGGAGGAGGTGTAGGCGGGGGCGATCACCCGGGACTCGGGTCGCGACGGATCGTGCGTGGCGGCGAGAGATCCCATCGAGCTGCTGACGTTGATGATGACCGGGTCGGCCGAGCGTCGTAGGAGCGGGAGGAACGCCGTGGTGGTTCGCACCACGCCGACGAGATTGACGTCCAGCACGGTCATGATGTCGGCGCCCGTCAAGCCGCTCGGGTCACCGTGCGGGCCGTGAACGCCAGCGTTGTTGATCAACACGTCTATGGCACGTTCGTGCTGCTCGACGTCGGCTGCCGCCGCCGCGACCGACTCGTCGTCGGTGACGTCGATCTGGACGAAGCGGGCGCCGAGTTTCTTGGCCGCCGCAGCGCCGGCTTTCGCATCGCGAGCGCCGACTAGCACGGTGTGGCCATGTTCGATGAGGCGACGGGCGGTCTCGTAGCCCAGGCCCTTGTTGGCCCCGGTGATAAAGGTGATCGTCATGCGCCCATCGTTCGCCCGCGCCGCGACGTGTGCCAGGGAAGGCGCGACGGTAGGAAAACGGTTACCACCCTCGGCAGCTGGCCGCGCGAGACAATCGTCGTATGGCCACTCACGCCACGGAGCTTGGTGCGACTCTGCGCGCTTGGCGCGACCGCGTCTCCCCAGCAGCCGTGGGGCTGCCAAGCGGGCGCGCGCGCCGAGCGAAGGGCCTGCGCCGGGAGGAGCTTGCCGAGCTCGCCGGGATCTCGGTCGACTACGTCGTACGCCTGGAGCAGGGACGGTTCACCACCCCCTCGGCACAGGTGGTCGCCGCACTCGCTCGTGCCCTGCAACTTCGCATCGCAGAACGCGATCATCTGTTTCGGCTGGCCCGGCTTGTCCCTCCCACCGACGGGGAGATCTCCGACCACATCCCGCCCGGCATCCACCGCGTTCTCCACCGACTCGGTGACGCTGCCGTCGCGGTCTTCGCCGCGGATTGGCAGCTGATCTGGTGGAACCGTGGCTGGGCGGCGCTTCTTGGCGACCCGTCATCAACGCCGCGGGCGCTTCGCAACTTCGCCCGTGACAGCTTCCCGATCGATGGCGACGGTCCACGGCTGTCGCAGTGGCCGGTGACCTCGCTCGCGCGCGACACAGTTGAGGCCGCCGTCGTGGCTGACTTGCGCCGCGCCACCGGACGCTTCCCGAACAACACCCGCTTGACCAACCTGATCCGGGTACTCACCGCGGGCAACCACCGCTTCGCCGAACTGTGGACCGCAGGCGCGGTCGGTGCACACCGCGAAGACCACAAGATCGTCGAGCACCCGACGGTAGGGCCGATCGCGGTTGATTGTGACGTCATGACCGACGGCGACGCAGAACTCAAGATCGTGATCCTTACCGCGGCCCCCGATACCGAGGACGAGACCAAACTGCGGCTGGCCTTCCTGTCCGGCGTCCCCGACCCCGCGCGCAGGTCACGCGAACACGCCAACCGTTCCGCGTAGCGCCGGAGTTCGAGCGGACCCGGAATCAAGGAATTCGCAGAAGCCCGATACAACACACAGCAGTCCGTAGTAGCCGGGCGCCACCGAGAAGCTCGCGCAGATCGATCGGCGATCCCGCAGGGCGCTACCGTGTTGATCTTTGCTCTTGCCAATGGATCGGCAGGATTGGGCGGACACGCTATGCCCGGCCTCGGCGCCGGGTGACGGACCAGGTGCGGCCCCGCCGCCTGCGCCGACCGGCAGAACGACCGGCAGCGGTTCCGGCGGAAAGTTGCCCCTTCGGACGCGACGAATATCACAGGATTGCCCGCCGATACCGGCGCTGAGCTGCGCGAACCGCGATTTTGCCGCCTGGTCTGTGCGGCCGGCGAAACAGCGGAGGTATCGGTTGCGAAACCGGCTGATGAGCAGACTCTGAGCAACCGGAGGATTGATCAACGCCGAACTGGAGAGCCCTGATGCGACAACGCCGTCTTCTGGCGTACGGCACGCTCAGCGCCGTGCTGGCGACGCTGCTCATCGCCAGCGGCCCCGCTGGCGCCCAACCGTCCACCGTCCCGGCCCCGCCGGCTCCGGAAGCCGGAAGGCAGGAGCCCATCCGGACGGTCACCCTGCTCACCGGCGACCGGGTTTCGATCACCAAGGACGATCTGGCCGTGACGCCGCGCGGCGGGGTGCACTTCGCGCGCTTCCGGCGGGACGGCGCTGACTACGTCGTACCCTCCGACGCGATCCCGTTGTTGGCGGCCGACCGGCTGGACGAGCGGCTGTTCAACGTGACGGCGCTGCTGGAGTACGACTTCGACGAGCTGCCGTACCTTCCGCTGGTGATCTCGGATGCGACCGCCGTCCGCGGACTGTCCAGCGTGCGACCGCTGGCCGCGGTGGACGGCTTCGCCGCGAAGGTGCCGGTCGGCGAACTCGCGAAGACGTGGCAGACCACCCGCGCCTCGCTGACCGGCGGGAAGATCTGGCTCGACGGCATACGTGAGTCCACATTGGATGTCAGCGTACCTATGATCGGGGCGCCGGCGGCCTGGGGCGCCGGATTCGACGGCACCGGCGTGACCGTAGCGGTGCTCGACACCGGGATCGACGACACCCACCCGGACCTCGCCGGCAGCGTGACCGCCCGGCGCAACTTCGTCCCGGACGTGGAGACCGGGCTGGACCTCAACGGACACGGTACCCACGTGGCGTCGACCATCGCGGGCAGCGGTGCCGCCTCGGGCGGGCGGTACAAGGGTGTGGCGCCCGGCGTGACGCTGCTCGACGGCAAGGTGTGCTGGAATGTCCAGGGGCGCGGCGCCTGCTCGGACTCCGCCATCCTGGAGGCGATGCAGTGGGCGGCCCAGTCCGGCGCCAAGGTGGTCAACATGAGCCTGGGCGGGCCCGACGCGGCTGGTGTCGACCCGCTCGAGCAGGCGATCAACGACCTGTCCGCGGAGTACGGCACGCTGTTCGTGTGTTCGGCGGGCAACCTGGGCATCAAGCCGGCGCCGGTCGGCTCGCCGTCTACAGCGGACGCCGCGCTGTCGGTGGCCAACTTCGACAAGGCCGGGAGCCTCAACTGGAGCTCGCTGCGCGGCCCGCGGGTGGGTGACTACGCCGTCAAACCCGACATCGGGGCACCCGGCACCGACATCGTCGCCGCACGCTCCCCCAGCGGTCTGGCGCACCTGCCGGAAGGGCAATACTTGCCGCTCACCGGCACGTCAATGGCCAGCCCGCACGTCGCCGGCTCCGCCGCCCTGCTCGCGCAGGTCCACCCTGACTGGAACGGCGCGCGGATAAAGGAAACGCTGATGGCCAGCGCCGTGCCGGTGCCCGACTACGACGTCTTCGCCCAGGGCGCCGGAATGGTGAATGTGGGCAGGGCGCTGAACCAGCGACTCACCGTCTCCCCCGCCTCGCTGAGTGTCGGGGTGCTGAGCTGGCCGCACACCGAGGCGCCGACGTCGCGAAAGCTGACCTACCGCAACACCGGTGACCAGCCGCTCACCCTCGACCTCGCGCTGGACGGCGACGCACCCGCCGGCTTACTGACGCTCAGCGCCTCGACGCTGACGGTGCCGGCCGGTGGCGAAGCGAGCGTCACGGTCGTCGCGGACGAGGCGGCCTCGCAGGCCTACGGATTCTACAGTGGACGCGTCGAGGCCACCGGCGGCGGCAGCACGCTCCAGACCCCGTTCAGCGTCTATCTCGAGGCGCCGGCCGCCGACCTCCGGTTCACCGTGATCGGCCGGGATGGCCGCCCGGCCCGGACCGTGATGACGACGCTGTTCAAACCCGACCCGTCCGCCCCCGACGACGCGGTGTCCTACAGTGCGAGCGGTACGGTTCGGGCGCCCCTGAACAGCACCTGGCACGTCGCGGCATACGTCGAGGAGGGCGGCATCACCACCCTGCTTACCAACAACAAGGTCGTCGTCACCGCGGACCGCGACATCGTCCTCGACGCGCGAAAGGCACGGCCGCTCGACATCACGGTGCCCGACCGCCAGGCGACCGCATATGACGCCGCGGCGATCGTCAACCGCGCCGCCGATGGGTTCCCGACCTACAGCGGCGTCTCCGGCGATCCCGGCACGCTGCGCACCGCGGACGTGGGGCCCAAGGGTCTGCCCGGCGTTGTCACCCAGGTCCACGCGGTGTTCCAGGGCAAGCCCCGCGAGGGCCGCGCGCCGGACGTCTACCAGCTGGGCTGGCGGTCGGAAGGCTCCTTCGTCACGGGCTTCGTCAGGCACGTGACGCCGTCGGATCTGGCCACAGTGGACGTCGTCTACGCGCGGAACGCCACCGCCGTGCGGTCGTCGCGCGCCAACAACATCCCCGAACCGTCGCTGGCCGGCGCGTATCCGTACAGCAGCCAGCTCCCGCCGGTGACGACGCCGGCCCGGCGCACCGAGTACTACGCCGGTCACGTGCCGTGGGTCTCGGCGGTGCAGGAGCAGACCGTCGCAGATGGACAGTTGGTGCTCGACCTCCGGCAGGAGGAAACCCGCTACCGGCCGGGCCGCGCCTACACGGAACGCTGGAACGGCGCCGGCCTCAACGTCACCATGGCCCCGGTGACCGGGTCACCTGCCGTCACCCGCTACGAGAACACCATCTGGGCCACCCTCACGGGCTGGGCCGACGGGGACGGCCACGGCGCACACCCCTACCCGGTGACGAACCACCGCCTCGGCCTGTGGCGGGACGGCGTCCTGCTGGGCGAGTTCACCGGCGTGTTCGGCGCCTTCGGTAACTGGGAGGTGGCCGCCGAACCGACGACCTACCAGCTGACGTACTCGGCGGAACTGCCCGCGCCGTACCGGCTGTCCCGGCGAGTGGAGTCGGCCTGGACGTTCACCACCGCGGCGGGTGAGCCGAACGAGCTGCCACTCACCTCGATCGGCTTCGCTCCCGAGTTGGGGCTGTACAACGACGCCGCGGCCGGAAGCACCATCGCCATCCCCCTGACCGTCGCCCAGCAGGCGACCGCGGGACGGATCAAGTCGGTGACGGTCTCCGTGTCGTTCGACGGCGGAACCACCTGGGTGGCGGCCCCGACGGTCAAGCGCGGCGGGACCTACACCTCGACCGTGCGCCATCCGAAGGCCAGGACGGGATTCGTCTCGCTGCGGGCGACCGCGGTGGACACGGATGGAAACCTCGCCACCACCACCGTCCACAAGGCCTACGTGGTCAGGTAGTGGGACGCGCGTGCGGGCCGGGTGGCAGCTGCCCGGCCCGCACCGGGTACCGGGCCGGCTGCCGCGCGCGGGCCGATCTCGGCGAGCCGGGCCAGCGCCTGGTCCACCACGTCCGCGGGCCCGACCTGCCGGGCCATCCGCACGGTCCGGCGCAGCTGGGTGCGCGCCTCGTCGATCCGGTCCAGCCTTGTCAACGCGTTGCCGAGGCCGCACCGGCAGCGAGCCTCGCTCTGCTTGACGCCCGACCGCTGCACGAGCGGCAGCGCCGCCTGGAGGCTGTCCGCGGCCGGCTTCCACCGCCCGAGCGCGAGCTGGCTGAGGCCGATGTTCAACAGCAGGTGGCCGGCGGTGATGTCGCTGACCAATGGGGACGGTGCGCGGCTCGGCTCGGCCAGCAGCGCCTCCAGCCGGCGGTACTCGTCGATGGCTTCCCGGTGCCGCCCGGCCTGGGCGAGGCTGCCGGCCAGCAGCGAGAGTGCCTGGGAGTAGCCGTCCCACTCCGCCACCGCCTCGAACAGCGGCAGCGCCTGCCGGGCCGCCTCCTGCGCCCGGGCGGCGTCGCCGTGCCGCCGGGCCGCGGCGCCGATGCACACCCAGGACCAGCCCTGCTCCCGGAGGTCACCGACCTCGCGGGCGAGCCGCATCGCCTCCAGCGCCGGGGCGTCGGCGAGGTCGTGCCGCTGGGCGAACGTCGTATAGGCCCAAGCCACATAGTTCAGGTGGATCGCCTGGCGGCGCCGGTCGCCGAGCGCCTCGGCCGAGGCCGCCGACATCTGAAACACCTCGAGCCAGGAGCCCCAGTGCCGCCACCGCTCGGAATACCAGTGCATGGCATGGGCGACTGTGGTCACCTCGGTGTGCCAGCCGGCGGCGAAAGCCAGTCGCAGCGCGCCGAGCCAGTTCGTGCTCTCCCGCTCCAGCCACCGGTCGGCCTCCTCGGTGGAAGCGGGTGCGCCCGGGCCGGGTGGCGCGGTGCCGGCGGCCCGGCCCGCGAAGGTCGGGTCGAACCAGCGGCCCGCCGCGGTCGCGGTATCGAGCAGCCAGGTGACCATCCCGTCTTCGGCACGCTGGCGCTCTCGCGGGGTCTCCTCCCGCACCAGGCACTCGCCGGCGAACAGCTTGGTCAGGTCGTGTAAGCGGTAGCGACCGCCCGCACCCGGCTGGAGCAGCCCGACCTCGGTCAGCTCCTCCAGCGCGGCCTCCGCCTCGGGCTCGCTGAGACCGGTGAGCTGAGCCGCCAGCTCCGGCCCCGCGTCCGCACCGGGGACCAGGGACAACCTCCGGAAGGCCGCGGCGGCCGGCGCGGACAGCCTGCGGTAGGAGAGCGTGAACTGCGCCGACATCCGTAGGTCGCCCGCGACCAGCGTCCCGAGCCGCCGGTCCCGGTCGGCGAGCCGGCGCAGCAGGTACTCGGTGTGCCAGTCCGGACGGTTGAGCAGCCGGTTGCCGGCGATCCGCAGTGCCAGCGGAAGATCTCCGCAGGCTTCGGCCAGGCCGGACAGCGCGACCTCCGGCTCGGCCGCGGCCCGCTGCTCGCCGATGATGCGGCGCAGCAGGGTGACCGCCTCACTCCGCGTCAGGACCGGTAACGCGACCCGCTCCACCGCCTCCAGGCCGGAGAGGACGCGGCGGCTGGTGACGATGGTCATCGCGGTCCCGGACCCGGGCAGCAACGGGCGGACCTGGGCCTCGTCGGCCGCATTGTCCAGCAGCAGCAGAACGCGCCGCGAGCTCAGCGCGGCACGGTACTGGGCGCTGCGGGCGTGCGCGTCGCCCTGCACCCGCTCCTGCCTCACCCCGAGGGCGACGAGCACCCGCAGCATCAGGTCGGCCGGGGCGGGCGGGGCGGCGTCCAGGCCACGCAGGTCGAGAAAGAGCACACCGTCCGGAAACGCGGCGGCGTGCCGGTCGGCCGCGTGCAGCACGAGCGCGGTCTTGCCCGTGCCGGGCGGGCCCGACACCACCGCCACCCCGCCGGGCGGGCCGGCGACAAGGTCACTCACCCAGCGCAGCTGGGCCTCCCGACCGGTGAAGTCCCGGACCGCTCTCGGCGGCGCGAGCGCCACCGGACGCGCCCCGCCACGACCCCCGTGGGCGGCCGCACGCAGCGCCGCCGCCGCAGCATCCGCGAGGCCGAGCGCGACGATCAGGGCGTCGACGGTACGCTGCCGTGGCACCAGGCTGCGCCCACGCTCCATGTCGCTGATAGCACGGACGCTGACCCGCGAGACGGCCGACAGCTCGTCGATGGTCAAGCCGGCATCGGCGCGGTGCCGCCGCAGCAGCGGCCCGAAACGGTGCCCTCCGCTCACCCGCGCCGCCGTCGTCGCGACGGGCCGCCACCACGCATACACACAGTCGACACTCAGCTCTCCCGCTCATCTGCCCAGAAACTCCAGCCTGAGGTGCCGGACCAGGATCGTCAATGGGCAACATCAGCAGTACTCGCCGAGCCTCCACCGATCTGGCCGCCGGCGCGGCCGCCTCTTTGGTCACGGATGGGGCGGCGCTGCCAGCAGCTTGGACATGACGTCGTTCTCGGAGCCCTGTTCGTTGACGACGTGCTTGGCGAGGTTGCGGATATACGCGTTGCGCCCCACGGTGAGTACCCCTTGGCCATGAGGATCGCACCGTTGTGGGGTTCGATCATCTGCTCCAGGTAGAGCCGGGTCGGGGCCGGCCCGGCAGCGGCGGTGAGTGCAGCCATCTGCTGCTCGGTCATCATGCCGTGGCCTACGCCGTGCCGCGTGACGGCTGGGTCGTCTGGTGACACCGCGGGTGAGCCCCAGGGCGACCCGCCAGGCGTTCATTTCGGTGATCTCGCTGCTCTGGTCGGTGCGGATGTAGTCGGCGACCGCGATCACCCGCACCGGTACGCCGGCCTTGCTGAACAGGGTCTCATTTACCCGCACGGCCCGAGCGTGGTGGGCGATCATCATTGCCGCGAACCCGCACTGGCCCAACCCTGGCTCCGCGCCCTCGTCACCGAACTCAACAGCTGAACCGCGCACGCAGTGTGCGGCAGATGAGTGGGTTGATCTTGGTGGAGGTCGCTCGATCGGTTTGTCGGTCCGGATCAGCGCAGCTGGCCACGCAGTTCGGCGTTTCCGCGCTCGGGATGAAGTCTGAGCCGCATGCGTCGTCGCGGGTCGTGCCGGTTGTGTTGTAGTGGGCGTCGTGGATGCTGCGGAATTGGCCGACCGGTTCGGGCTCGGCCGGGCCCGGAAGCTGTCCGACGGGCCGGTCGCTCGGGGCCGGCAGGGCGAGGTGTGGCGGCTTGAGACGGCGGACGGCCGGTGGGCGGTGAAGGTGCCGTTCCACGAGTCTGGCGAGGACCAGGTGCGGGCCTCGACCCAGTTTCAGGAGGCGGCATGCACCGCCGGCGTACCGGCGCCGGCGGTGCGACGTACCGCGGACGGGCGCGTGCTGGCCCGGGTGGGCGGCCGGCAGGTGCGGGTGTACGAGTGGGTCGATCTCGAAGCGCCCGATCCGGGTATGGACCCGGTCCTGGTGGGCGCTGCGGTGGCCGCGATCCACTGGGTGTTGGTCCCCGCCGGCGGTCAGGTGGACCCGTGGTACACCGCACCGGTGGGCGCCCACGGCTGGGATCAGCTGGTCGAGCAGCTACGCGAGGCCGGGGCACCGTTCGCCGGCCGGCTCGCGGCACTGCGCGACGACCGCCCATGGGATCTGCCGGCTCTACAGACGCGCGCGGAGGGTGATCCGGATATTCGGCAGCCGGCGAGCCCGTTCGGCGGCACGATCGTGCGTCGGGCAGCTAGTCCACCCGCCTGGTGCGCGAGGACCGTTTAGGCGTGCCGGATGTTGGTCGCTTTGGGGAAACCGGCGCGGTTGCCGTCATGCGGGCGCGTCAGGACTTGGGGCGGCGGAACCGGCTGTGCGGCACGACGGCCAGTGGCACCAGCTCGATGAGCAGATCCGGCACAACGAGTCCGGGCACCTGTATCAGGGTGCTTGTGGGCGCCGTGCCGGCCGTGAAGTGCTGCGACCGCACCTGTTGGATCGCAGGAAGATCCGCTCGGTCCACGAAGTAGATCGTCATCGACACGATGTCGTCGAGGATGCCGCCAACTTCCGCGAGGATCCTGCGGACGTTCTCGATGGATTGTTCCATCTGTACCGCGGCATCTTCCATGCCGACGATGACACTGTGCTCGTCCCAGGCCACCTGTCCGGTCACATGGACGACGACGCCGTCGCCCTGGATGACGCCCTGTGAGAACGCCCGGTTGCCGGGCGCCCAGACGCCGCTTGGGTTGAAACCGTCCGCCATCCAGTCCTCCCCTGCGTCACGCGGTGTGGCACGCCCACTTCGGTACCCATCCTGCCCGTCGCGACAGCGGCGTCCAGACCGAATCCCCAGTGCCGCACGACCGGCCCACAGGGCATCGAGGTCGCTGCCGAAGGCTTCTGCGTCGTCGGCCACACCGATGCGCCCGGAATGTCCCCCGAACATCGCCAGCGCGGTCCGCGCGGCCCAGGCGCCCAGGGGCAGACCGAACTTTCCGGCATGGCTGAGGGCGGCGAGCTGGATGGGCATGCAGGGCTCGGCGGCCCCCGATCAGATCGCCAATCTGCTCGACCCGACCGGTCTCGATCGGACCGGCCGTCACGTGACGAGCGGATCGCGGCAGTTCCGCTGGTACCACTGGGCGTTGCTGCCTCGCATGCGCAGGTCGCGCACCGCCGCTCATTCTCGATCTGTCCGCCGCGATGGCGTACCGTGCTGCCCGGAAGCACCAGCACCGCGGACGCCCGCGTCCTGGAACTCGACCGACCAGTGGACTGCGCCATGACCGTCGCCCCGTACCACCTTGCCTGCCAGGTGTGCAGGGACATCGTTGCCTCCGACGGCCCGGCGGTAGCCACCTTCAGCACCGATCACGACTTCCGGTGGGTGCCCTTTGTCGAAGATCTTCGGACCAGCAGCGCATCGCTGATGCACGCCGCCTGTTTCGCCACCCTCCACGGCGTAGACGCACTCGTCGCTACCGTCCACCGCCATGACGAACAGCAGCGACGATCACGCTTCCAGGACTTCGTGAAGGTCACCGAACTCGAACAACAGCTCCGTACCCTCCGCGAAGACAGACCACGCCAACGCGACCGGTAGCCACGGGACCACAACAGCGGAACTCTCGCCACGCCCACGTCGCGTATCGCCACACTATCCGACCACCATCCAGGAACGCGGCTGAAGCGTTCCTTGTCCGGGATACGCGCTGCCAGGTTCCACAGCCGGTGCGCGTCGCCGACGTCCTCTCGGTCGAACCCGACGGTGTCGAACTCGGACCCGGGCGGGCCATGCAGGATCTGGGTGGTCGCGGCAGACGCCTCGTCGTTGAGGTCCCCGGCCAGCACCAGCCGCCGGGTCCGGCCCTCGCCAGCGAGCGGACCGTCCACAAGAGCGCGAACGGTGACCGCCTCCGCGGCGCGGCGGTGCAAGGCGTAGGCGGCGTAGCGGGCACGTTCTGCCTCATCACGCGGGTTGAACCGGGTCCTGCCGGCTTGGCCAGGAAATGAGAGCAGCTTCGACTTCAGGTGCACCGAGACGACGCTCAACGGCCCGCTCTGCGTGACGACCTCGACCGCCAACGCACCGCGCCCCATCCGAGACGTCAACGCGCCGCCATCGTCCGTGCGGACCTGTCTCAGCTGGTCGGGGAACGTGTCGGCCTGCGCGACCTCCCACACGGGCAGCCGAGACAGCACGAATGACGCCAGCAAGCGCGGCGACCTTGCGTTGGTACGCGGCCTTGACCTCCGCCGCTGCGCCAGCGTCCGGACGGAACAGATTTCTCCAGGTTCCACGTCGCGGCCTGCTTGAACGTGCTGCCGAGGAGCGCCTCCACACGGGGCAGACAAACCGGTACGCGGCGTTCGAACCGCCGATCCCGCTCGGACCCGCCTGCGCTGAGCGAAACGTCCCACCAGGCGCCGGGCTTGTGACCCGTCCTTCACGTTGGCAGAGGGGGACGTGACGGACAGCCACTTCCTGCGACGCTCACCCGAGGCACGTATCGGCCCAAGTCGGACGCGACTTGCACCTGCATCTTGACCGTCCATGTGGGACGTTCAACAGAACTTCGCGAATCGGAGTCATGATCTCCCGGTCGCCCTGTCCTGGTGATGAGGAGACCCGTGTCCGAGGTTTCGGCACCTAACCGTGGGAGCGGTTCATGGCGATGGCTGGCGACCGGTGGCTCTCGGCGAAGGCCGCAGAGCGACGCGCCCGGACGAACATTCGATACCAGACGGGCGCCAAGGCGCTACGGAGCGCATGGCGGTCCGGCGCCACCGAGAACGGATGGGCGCTGGAGGATTGGTGGGTTCCGGGCGTGGACGCGCTCACCCGGGCACTGATCGAAGGACGGGCGGCCACCTCCGCGTACGCGCAACTGGGCCGCGAGCGGGCAGAGTCCGGGCACGGCATCCGGGCGACACTGGCCGATGTGTTCACGCTCCACCAGCAGATGGCCTCATCAGACCGACCACCAGCGCCGGCCATACGCGCGCTGGCACAGGCGTGGGCGGCCGCAACGCTGGCACCAGTCCGGGTCATGCTCTGCGCCGACTTCGCGAGCCCTGCGCAACTGCGGGCCGGGTTCATCGGGCTGTTTCGCGACGCGCTCCCGGACGGGCTGGCTGTGCTCGTCGTCGAGGCGCCGCAGCCGGCCACCAACAGCGAGTGGGAGACGGTGACGCTGCTTCTGGAAGCAAGCGCCCGTACGCCGTCGGTCTTCGCGGCTGAGGCGCCGATGGCCCGCACCTCACCGCAGCGGGCGGTCGCCTTGGTCCGCTACGAGGCTGGCCCCACTCTGCGTCGAGCCGGCCTGAAAAGCATCCAACTCGTCCCTCTGCCCAGAGACCTGTCCGCAGCCGGCGCGCTGGTCGCCCAAGCAGGAAAGGACCAGGATTGACGACTCGGTGGACGACGTACAGAGACGAGGTCGTTGGTTGAGGTATCGCCGAGGTGTTGCTGCTTGGGAGATCAGAGGTGGGGATCCGATACGAGCGCGATGGGGCCGAGGAGCCATGAATCCGTCGTCGACGACGCGGCGAGTAGCGCCGAGCGTGGGTCGGCTGGCAACACGCGGGCGTCCGTGCCGAAGGTGTGCCAGTCCGCCGGGGTGCCGTCTGACCGGCTTCCGGCTACGTTGCTGCCGCCGACCGCCGTGCCGCCGACCGTTAGTCGCTCGCTGGCCAGCGCGCGGTCGCCTTCCCACGCGACCAGCCCCACGCTCGCGGCCCCGGGCACAGCCCACAGCGGAGAGGTGTAGGAGCGGCCGCGCGGCAGTGGCGTGAAGCCGTCGAAGACCGCGACTGTCCGCTGTGGACCACGGCTCTCTGCGACCATGAGCAGCGCCCACCCGCCGTACGCATTGTAGCCACCTTTGAACGCCTTCTTGTCCACCGCGACCCACCACGTGCCGCCTTGGCTGCGCCGCACCAGCGAGGTGACGTCGGCGGACGCCTGGTACACGGCCCCGAAGTCGGCTCCCGACGCGGTGTCCACCCGGGTGGCCGCCACCGGGACGTACCGGTCGGATCCGGGCATCCGCAGCCGCGCGGTGGCTTGGCTGGGCCCAGGGCCGGTGCCGGACCAGTAGAGACCGGCCCAGAGCACCGTGCCGGGTACGGAGATCCTTGCCCCGCTGACCGCCGCGCCGGACGGGTAGCCGCGTGGTGCGGCCGGATCGGCGTACCGGGTCATGTTGTAGTCACCGTTGTCGGCCATACGCCGACCGGCCCGGACGTCGTGGCAGGTGAGTGAGATGCCGCCACAGGAGAGCAGCGAGTTCCCGCCGGCCTCGAGCGTGGCCGGCGCCGTGCCGGCGAACAGAGCCGGGAGCCCGCTGGCCTGTACCCCAGCGGAGGCGGTGGCCATCACCGCCCCAGCGCGAGGTGCGGTAAGCCGCACCTGAAGGGCATCGTCGCCGGCCGTGCCGGAGATGGTGACGCGCAGGTACGCGCGCGTGGTGCCACCCGCGGCCAACGTCGGGCGCCGGCAGCTGGTCCCAACGCAGGTCCAGCCGTCGCCCGCCGGTCCTGAGCGGAGGCTCACTCCACGAGGGAGGGTCAGCCGCGCGGTGAGCGGGCCGGTGTCCGGCAGTGCCAGGCTGCCACCCACACCGCCCTGCTGTCCGGAGTGGACGACCGTCAGGGCGAGCACGCCCGGCCGCCCGCGCACCAGGGTGCCGACCGGCTCCAACCGCGCCGCCATGCTCACCATCCCCGGCAAGGCCGTGCCCAGTGGCAGCGCCGCGGGCGGCGTCATCGGCGACGGCGGTAGCACCCCGGGCGGCAGCGACGAGGACACGCGCGGAGACGGCAGCGTCCGCGCGGGCGGCGGAGCAGCCGAAGGATTGGTGGCGCTCCCAGGAGGCGGCTCGGCCACCGGCGTGGGCTGGCTGGTCGGTCGCATGGCCAGCGCCGCCGCTACCAAAGCGAGCACCACCGCACCCACGGCCGCGGCCTGTACCGAGCGGCGCCGCAGCAGCCGCCGCACGAGCGCGGAACCCGCCGAGCCCGCGGAGCCGGCGCCGGCGCCGCTCAG
>NZ_JBQHDG010000042.1:0-44388 GCF_052068095.1 Phytohabitans sp. LJ34
AAGACCCGAAGTCAGTCCGTCGTAGGGTCAGACCCCCGACGGGAGGTGCTCACAAACATCATCTCTGTCCGTCGTGGTCCGGACCGCTGCTCCCGCGGCCTCACCCGTCCGCCGTTGGTCGCGGTCACCCACCTGGGGAGTACCCGGCCGTCGAAGTTGTCGAGCTGAGCGCATCGATACGAAGGCCGGCGCGGCAGCGCCGGCACCGCTGCGCCGTACCGCCGCGGGTGTGCCGCAGCAGGCGGGTTCGCGACCAGGCCTCGGCTGGCTCGGGACAACTCGCGACACTGGGCCGCCCCCACCCGCGATGTGGAGTCATCCTCAGTATCGGTCCCTGAGCCGCTGTAGCTCCGGCGGCGGTTGCTCGCCCGAGGGGCGCGCCGTTCCGCGGCTACACGCTGGTCTGCTCGGCTTTGCGGCGGCCAGCACGAGCGCGGGCGTCAGCTTCTGCCCCACCACGTTGACGAACAACGGTGCTGTGCCCGCGCGCACCTCGCGCACGGTCTCGTCGTGCAGGGCGAGCAACTGGCGGGCGCGGGCCAGGAGCCGGACGCCGGCCGGGGTGAGCGTCACCTGCCTGGTGTCCCGGTCGGGCAGCCTCACGCCGAGCCGCTCCTCCAACCGCCGGATGTCGCGGCTGACTGCCTGCTGCGCGACGAACAGCCGCCGTGCCGCCCGGCTGAAGTGCAGCTCCTCCGCGACGACGACGAAGTACCGCAGCAGCCGGAACTCCAGCTCGTCCGCCATGGCCAGATCCTGCCAGACCCGGGAGGCGCCCACGGTCTACAACCAAACTGCGTGGATCTTCGTGTTTCAGGTGTTGGACCGGGCCCGGCACGCGGGGAGAGGGTGAAGTCGCCAAGAAGCTTGACAGTGTTAGGTCTGACAAGACCATGTGCTCGAGAGTGCCGGGGCACCGGTGGTCGTCCGAGGGTTCGGGATGTTTGTTCGGCGACCGTCGACCGGACGGGAACAAGATCGAGGAGAGATAGGTCATGCGAGACGTCATTCTGTACATGTCGATGTCGCTGGACGGGTTCGTTGACAGCGACCGTGAGCACCCCGGGGTCGCGATCCCCGAGGGCGCCGAGCTCAAGCAGTGGAAGCTCGATCGCATCAGCAAGGCCGGTGCCCACCTCATGGGCCGCGTCACGTACCAGCAGATGTCGTCGTACTGGCCGCAGTCGGACGACGAGTACGCGGCCCCGATGAACGACATCCCAAAGGTCGTGTTCTCCAAGACGCTCAGCGACGCCGAGGCGACCTGGCCGGTCACTCAGGTCGCGCGCGGTGACCTCGCGGCCGAGATTGCCGCGATCAAGGCCGAGCCTGGCCCGGACGTGATCGTGTGGGGCGGTGGACGGTTCGCCGGCGCTCTGGCTGCGGCGGACCTGATCGACGAGTACCGCCTCTTGGTCCAGCCGTTGGTGCTGGGCACAGGACGGGCATTGTTCGACCAGCTGCCGGACTCGCGGCACATGAGCCTCGTCGAAGCCGTGTCGTTTGCCAGCGGCATCGTGGTGCACGTCTACCGGCCGCAGCGCACCTGAGGAGGGAAGGCACCGTGGGCAAGGTGGTGGCGCAGGCGATCATGTCGCTCGACGGGTACGTCGCCAAGCAGGACAACACCATCGGCCGGTTGTTTCGACTGGCTGCAAAACGGCGAGATCGAGATCCCGACTCCCGCCGGCGACTTCGACGTCCACCTGACCCCGCCGAGCTCGGAGCACGGGCGGCGGTGGGTGTCCTCACTCGGCGCACCGGTTTGTGGCCGGACGCTGTTCGAGGTGGCGGAGGGCTGGCAGGGTCGCCACACACTGGACGTCCCCGTCGTCGTCGTGACGCACCGCGTCCCCATCGACTGGATCGATGCACAACCCGTCGGTCTGCGTTCAGATGGCGGAGGCAGGGGTCGGCGACCGCCGGCGAAAACCCCCTCGGGCTTGTCCCGCGGACCCGGCAGTGGACGGCCGGGGAATTCGGCTCGCCCTGGCGAGCCGCCGGCCGGGAGCGGTGCCCGCGGGAGCATACGGTCCGCAGCCGACGCGGACATGGGCAAATATGCCTCGAAGCAACGCCACGACGGTGCGGCGACCCTGACCCCGAAGGTCCCTGGAGACTGGTGGTGCCATCCCTTGGCGGTCGCTCTCGCCGGGGGTTGAGGGGGTAACCGGGACCGACGGCGGATGGGTGAAACCGCGCTAGAGGTCGATGTCGGCGTAGATGCAGGCGTGGTCGGAGCCGGCGTGTACCGCCTTGGTCATCGTGTCGTAGATGGGCCAGAGGACGCCGCGCTTGCCGCCCCAGACGCCCTTGCGGAAGATGCCGCCGCCGGTCGTGCGGGCCCACAGCGACGGGGAGAGCAGCACGTAGTCGATTTTGTTGCGGGCCGTGCAGTAGCCGTAGGTGCCCGGCCGGCCGCCGTCGTCGAAGGCCGGGTGGGTGGAGATGTCGCGCAGGTCGGTGCCCTGGAGCAGTGGCGCCAGCGGCTCGCTCTCCGGGGTGTCGTTGAGGTCGCCGACCACCGCCACGTCGGTGATGCCCTCGGCGAGCAGGTCGCGGTAGATGGCGGCGATGCGCGTGGCCTGGCGGCGGCGGGTGGCGTCGGAGGCCACCTTGCCGCCGTAGCCTTTGCTCTTCAGGTGGTTGACGAGCACGACCAGGCGGCCGCCGGCCGGGGTGGCGAAGTGGTACTCGGGGCAGTCGCGGCTGAAGATCCGCCCCACCTCGTCGGTGTCGTCGACGTGGCTGCGCTGGCCGACCAGGGGATAGGCGCCGGTCGCGAGCACGCCGACGTCGATGCCGCGCTCGTCGTTGCCGTCGACGACCATGACCTGCGGGTATCGGGGGGCGCCGCCGACCAGCAGGCCCGCGTCGGTGAAGCGCTTGAGCGCGATGCGGTTTTCCGCCTCGATCACGCCGAGGATGTCGGCGCCGACGTCGTGGATGACCCGCGCGGTGTTGAGCATGCCCTGCTCGTCGACGCGGTCGGTGGTCAGCTCGACCCAGCCGATCCAGTCGCCGCGGCCCTTCGCCACCACGAACACGCCGTCCTTGCGCGAGCGGCGGAGCAGGCGGCCGCGGTTTTGCCGCAGGCGGGCGAACTTCGCCGTGTCGCCGTTGAGCAGGTCGAGCTTGCGCAGCACGCGCAGGATGTCCGCCTGGATGTCCGGTGTGTACAGCGGCTCTTCGAGCAGCTCGCAGATCTGCTCGTACGCCTCGAGGGCCGGGCGCCCGGCCGACCAGGTGCGCTGGTCGAGGGCGCGGGCCCGGTTGAAGAGGTTTTCGACGTTGTAGGTGCCGATCCGCACGACCAGGAGCGTAGACGGCGGGAGGGCCGGACCGCGTGGCCCGGCCCTCCCGGTTTCTCTAGTAGTTCGGCCGGAAATAGCGGGGCACGATGTACGCCACCGTCGAGGTGCCGATCTTGACGCCTTGGACGTCGGCGGCGCGGAAGTGGACGCCGCCCCAGATCCGGGCCTCGACGACCTCCTTCAGGGCACCGGAGAAGCTGGTGAAGTAGCGGGTCGTGCCGGTGGCGGCGCTGGTGGCGCTGAAGGACATCCGGTCGGTCCCGTAGAAGTACGCCATCATGCCCATCGAGGCGGACGTGTAGCAGGTGTGTCCGGACGTGTACTCGGGGAACGGCGGCGTCACGAGCAGCGGCATCCAGGCCGGGTCGGGAGCCGTCTGCGGGTTGCCGTCGCTCGCCGCCTGCTGGATCGCCGTCACCGGGCGCCAGTAGTTCCACTTGTACTTCTCGTAGTAGCAGGCGATCAGCGAGTCCGTCTCGGCCATGTCGACCATCGCGAACATCCGCGCGGCCTGGAGGTTGGTCAGCCCGTTGTTGACCGCGAGCTGGCGCTTGATCTCCCACTCGGTCAGCTTGCGGTCGTGCCACCACCTGGCCGAGTCGGTCTGGTCGGCGGTGCGGGTAGTGCTGTTGACCGCGCCGATGGCCTTGACCTCGTTGAACTCCCGGGTGTACTGGGCGCTGGTCAGCTTCGGCGGGGCGGGGACGGGGAAGCTGGAGTTCTTGGGGATCAGGAACGGTTTGACGTCCATCGTCCAGGCCCCGTCCGAGCCGAACGTCGGCGGTGTCGGCCGCCACGCGCCGGGCGTGGTGCCGGTTACCCACTGGCGCGGGCCGAACGCGCCGTCGTTGGTGCGGGCCACGATCATCGCGGCCGCCGTCTTCTGGCCGATCGCCGCGCCGGCCGTCTTCGGCGTGCCGTTGGGGATGCCGGCCATGAAGTTGTCGTACTTCGCCTGGATCGCCGCCTGCTGGGCCGGGAAGAGCCACTCGAGTGTGCGGAACGCCGCGGTCGCCACGGCGGCGTCGACCGACTCGGTGCCCGTCGCCGCCGGGGCACCGAGATACGGCTGGTACGGCTTGCCCGCGATCGCGTTGACCGCGTCGTAGATGGCGCCGTGCACGATCGCGAAGCTGCGGCCCTGCGCGTTGGGCGGCTGCTGCGCGACGTCCCAGATGGACTCCTGGGCGAGGGCGTCCCAGGTGACGACGGCGTTGGGCGTGGGCGCCGCGTTGGTGGTGGGCGCGGCGTTGGTGGTGGGCCCGGCCACCGCCGGCGCGCCCGGTGAGCCGAGGAGGAGCGTCGACGCGAGCGCGACGGTCGCGGCGAGAGCCACTCGCAGCGCCGTGCGGCGCGTCCGACCTCTACGTGTCATGAGTTCTCCTTGCTGTGCCCGCATTGGTCATGGTCATTTTGCTCATGCGAGGGTCAGTGGAGATCGTCCTCAGGAAACGCACTCGCTGTCCGCCAAAAGCGACTCTCTGTGAGGCATGGCCGTTCGGCTGGGTGTTGCGCGCCGTACGGCGTTCAGGCCCGCCGTACCGGCTGGCGCAGCAACGTACGGGGCGCCGGGTCGTCGAAGGCGGTCAGGTACACCTCGTGGTGCGGGCCGTCGACGGTGAGGCCGTGCTCGGCCATGAACTCCTCCATCACCTTCAGCGACAGGTGTTCCTCGCTGAACGGCCCCTCGTGCAGCAGCTCCACGCACTCGCCCTCGGTGACGGTGGCCAGCCGCACCCGGTCGACGGCGCGGCACGCGGCGCGCGTGTTCGTCGCCGCGCGTTCGAGCGCACCCTCGTGCGGGGCGTCCGCCAGCGGGAGCAGCACGTGCCAGCGCCACTGGTCGCGGGGCACCTGGAGGCCTGGCCGCTCGTCCTCGACCCACCACTGGCCTTCCAGCGGGCCGGGCGTGACGCCGAGGGCGGCGGCCACCGTGTACAGGGCCTGGACGGCCGCGGCGTGCTCGCCGCCGCCCGGCTCGCCCAGCCCGGTGACGCTGAGGTACGTGGTGCGGCCGTAGGTCGTGACGGTCGGTGTCATGGTCGGTCCTCCAACGGGATCATCAGGTGGGTGACGAGCTGCTCTGGTGCGGTGACGGCGGGATCGGAGACGTAGACCTCACGGATCGGCCCGCGCAGGGGGTGCCCACGCTCGGCGCACCAGGCGAGGACGGCGTGGGCGGTGAGGGAGATCTGGTCGTACGGGCCGACGTGGGTGGCGGAGGCGAAGGTGCCGCCGGGGAGGGTTTCGCCCGCGTTCACGGCTAGCGCCGCGCGGACCTCGAAGCTGTCGGCAAGCTCGATCGGGAAGAGGCCGACCAGCCACGGCGGGCCGTCGAAGGGTGTGGTGGCGAGCAGGCGGGCGATCGCCGCCGAGGTGGCACGGGCGACGTCGGCCGGCCCGGCCGCGGTCTCCCGGACCATCACCACCGGCCTGGCCGGCTCGGTGACCACCCGCACCGGCGTGGCCGGCAAACCCTCGGCCATCACCCGCTCCAGCGCCGCGAGTGTGCGCCGCCGCCGCGCCAGCTCGGCGTCGAGCGTCTCGCGTACCCCTTCCAGCGCGCCCGTCGTGCCCGCGAGCACCTGGGCAACGACGGGCAGCGGTACGTCCAGCGAACGCAGCAACCCGATCGACAACGCCTCGCGGGCCTGGTCGCGCCGGTAGTAGCGGTAGCCGGAGTCGGCGTCCACGTGCGCCGGCACCAGCAGCCCGAGCTCGTCGTAGTGCCGCAGCTGCTTGACACTCAACCGGCTCAACCTGGCGAACTGCCCGATCGGCAGAAGATCTCCGTTCACGCGGCCAAGCATGGACCCTCCCACTGGGGAAGAGTCCAGGTTCGTGGGTCTCGCGCGCTCGTCGCAGGTTCGTTTACAGGTCTCGGCGCATGCAAACGCGGGGCCAGCGGTCCAGCCCGTGTGCGGCTTCGCGTCGACGGATGGCCCGCAGCCCGGGGTGAGGTCGCTGTCGTGCAGGGTGACGAAGCCGCACCTGGTGTAGTACGGCGCGTTCCACGGCACGTCGGCGAACGTGGTGAGGGTCAGGGCCGGCACGCCGGTGGCGGTGGCGTATGCGGCGAGGTGGTCGACGAGCCGTCGCCCGATGCCGCGGCGGGCGCGGCGGGGATGGACGGATACCTGTTCGATGTGGAGGTTGCCGTCGACGACGTCGGCGATGAGGTAGCCGACCGGAACGTCGGTGGGGTCGGTGGCGACCCAGGCCCGACCCGCCTGGTGGTAGGCGGCGAGCGTGGTGAGCGGTAGAGGGTCGTCGTCGGCTATCTGTGGCATGCCGATGTCGCGGAAGCCTTCCCCGGCGGCACGCTCGATGTCGCGCAGGAGAGGCAGCTCGGCCTGACGGACCGCTCGGATGCGCATCGCGCCATTGTGTCCGGCGGCGGACTCGGGTGTCCGGGTATTAAAGCGGGTCGCGGTGCGGGGGCCTAGGTGTCGCGTTCGCCGTGTCCGGCACGGCTCGCGGCGGTCTGGCGGCCGTCGCCGGCCCGGGACCGCGGAACGGGCGCGGCTTCGACCGGTGATCCGCTCAATTTATTAATGCCACGATATCGTGGCATTAATTGCTGTTGGCGGCGAGAGGACCTGGTGCTCTTGGTGGCGGGGCGCGACGATTAATGGGTGTTAGTGGATGCGTTAGCCCAGCTCGAAGGCCTCGCGGCTGAGTGCGCTGACGTATCGACGTGGTCGCTTTCCGATGCCGCGCTCGTCGATTGTTTGGACACCATTCACCGCGTCGCGCAGACTATCGCGGCGGCGCAGTTGCATGTGGTTCGGGAAATCGATGGTCGTGGTCTGCCCGTCGCTCAGCACGCGTCCAGCACCGCGGTGTGGTTGCGGGAGCATCTGCGGATCAGCGTCCATGCGGCCAAGCGGATGCTCGACCTGGCCGCGGAGCTGGAGCGGCGGCCGGCCCTCGACGCGGCGCTGGCCGCCGGTGCGGTCAACGTCGAGCAGGCCGCCGTCGTCGCGGCCGCGCTCCAGCAGCTGCCCGCCGACCTTGGTGCCGAGCTGGTCGACAAGGCCGAGGCGGTGTTGATCGGCCAGGCTGGGCAGTTCGAGCCGACGATCCTGGGTAAGGCCGGCCAGCGGATCCTCGCCCACGTGGCACCGGAGATCGCCGACGCGGCCGACGCCGCGGCGTTGCGGCGGATGGAAGAGCGGGCGCATCAGGGCCGCGCGTTTCACCTGACCCGGCAGGGTGATGGCCGGGTCCGGGTGACCGGGTGGCTGGACGAGGCCGGCGCCGCCACGGTCAACGCCGCCCTGGACCCGTTGTGCGCGCCCCGGCACGATCACGGCGAGCCGCGCACACCCGCGCAGCGGCGCGCGGACGCCCTGGTGGAGGTCTGCGGGCTGGCCATCCGGACCGAGCAGCTGCCGGACAGTGGCGGGCAGCGGCCGCACGTGGTGGTCACCGTGCCCTACGACGGGCTGCACGAAAAGCTCGGCATCGGCCTGTTGGACACCGGTGGCCGGCTCAGCGCCACCCAGGTCCGGCAGCTGGCCTGTGACGCGCAGCTGATCCCGGCCGTGCTGGGCAGCGACGGCCAGGTCTTAGACGTGGGGCGGGGGCGGCGGCTGTTCACCGGGGGGTTGCGGCAGGCGCTGGAGCTACGCGACCTCGGGTGTGCGTTCCCGGGTTGTGATCGGCCGCCGCGCTGGTGCGACGGGCACCACATCCGCCCCTGGGTGGACGGCTGGCCGACCAGCGTCGACAACGGCGTGCTGCTCTGCGGTCACCACCACCGCATCATCCACCGTGGACACTGGGTGGTGCGGCTCGGCGACGACGGGCTGCCGGAGTTCATCCCACCGGCCTATGTGGACCCACAGCGACAGCCCCGACGCAACCTCTACCACCTCAAGACGTGAGGCGGGCGGTGTCGCGCAGGTGGTCGAAGATGAGCTGGTCGACCGGAGATACGCGCGGGCGATCGCGGTGTGTCAGCCAGGCGATCTCCTCGATCTCGCTGCTCGCCCCCAGCACTCCGGCGTACTCGGCGGTGTAGCAGGTCATCCGCACGAGGGTGCCGGTGGCGTGTCCGTGTGCCTGGGCGTGGAAGGTGCCGAGGTGCTCGGAGCTCGAAACCGCGATGGCCACGTCGAGCTCCTCGCGGACCTCCCGGACCAGGGTGTCCATGTCGCTCTCGCCCGGCTCGCGTTTGCCGCCGGGCAGGTAGTACACGTCCTTGCCTTTCGAGCGGGTGCTCAGGACCGCGCCACCCGCCAGGTGGATCCACGCGATCTTGTCGATGACGGTCACGTGGACATCCTCGCGCCCCCGGGCGTCGGTCAG
Source organism: Phytohabitans sp. LJ34 (assembly GCF_052068095.1). NCBI lineage: Bacteria > Bacillati > Actinomycetota > Actinomycetes > Micromonosporales > Micromonosporaceae > Phytohabitans > Phytohabitans sp. LJ34. Next base: position 8,628 of record NZ_JBQHDG010000042.1, read on the forward strand.
ACCGGGGCCCCATGCCCCGAGCCGGGTCGACACCCGCGGACCTCTCACGTCATCGCGGTGGACAGCAGCGCTCCCGGGAGGATTACGCGGCTCGCTGGGAGGGGCGGCATGTCTCCGGGGTCGGCGGAGCCCGCGACCGCCCAAGCTCGCTCGACCGCCGCCACCAGCGGGCCGACCCGGTCGTAGGCGCGGGCACCGCGGGAGCGGCTCCGATCGAGGTCGTTGCGGCGCCAGGCGCCATCGGACGTGCGGCGTTCGGCGTTGGCGAGCGGGCGCAGCCGGCGTTGCAGGCCGTACTCCAGACCCAGCCCGACGTCCACTGGAGACATTTCGCCGATATCCGCGGCGGCGGGCAGCTCGGGCCAGGTCGTGACGACTACCCGATGCCACACCTCGGGTGGGAACGTGTTGGCCAGGTGGTGGCTGTCGCCGATCGGCAGGTCGTACAGCCTGCGTCTCGCGTCGAGAGTCTGGCCCAGGTAGACGAGGCCCCACTCCAGCCACACCCCGTACACGGCCGGTCCGGTCGCGGCGCCGGCGATCTCCCGGCCCAACCGGTGGCGGAAGGCGGACCTGGCGTAGCGCCACTCGCGGGCGGCGGCCTCGGTGCGGGTCAGGTGGATCAACGCCCGCCGCCATGCTTCGAAAGCCGTGCCGGCGTCGTGGGCGTCCGGTTGGTTCATGTGACGACCGTAGGCGGCGGCGCGTGGTCCCGCGCGGGCGCCCGGCGTGGCTCACGGGCCTCGATCAGCCCGGCCCAGCAGGGCGGTCAGTTGCTCGCGTTCGGCGCCGCTCCAGTCGGCAAGGACGCGGCCGTACAGGTTGGTGCGGGCGGTGGGCCCGGCGCACCCCGAAGAGGCGATCGGCGAGGCCCACTACGCCAACGAGACTAGGCGACCAGCACGTACACCGGTGGCGCCAGCACCACGCCCGCGATCGCGCCGGTGACCACCTGGGCGGGGGAGTGGTCGCCGAGGCGTACCCGGGACCAGGCGACCAGGGCGACCACGACGAACAGTGGCGTCATCCACTGGCCGAACGCGATCACCAGGGTCTCCGCCGACGCCGCCGCCACGGCCGCGTGGGCGCTGAGCCGCCAGGCTCGGTTGACGGCGGTGACCACCACGCCGGTCGTGAGGAGCACGACCACGACGGCGGTCAGCGGGCGAGGCGCGCCCAGCGCGGCCAGGGCGCCGATGCCGGCCAGGCAGGAGGCCAGGCCGAGCGGGAGGAAACCGCGGCCGCCGGCCCGGACGATCGCGTACGGCACGGCCGCGGTGAACAGTGCCGTGAGCAGCGCCCAGAGCACCCCGGCGCGCAGCGAGTCGGCGCTGCTCAGCGCGAAGCCCACCACCATCGCCGCCGCCAGCACGGCCGGCGCGAACGCCTCCGTGACCGTCCGCGCGAACCGGTGGTCCGCACCCACGGTGACGCCGTCCGCCGTCATGCCCGTACCTCCCGCACCCTAAAACGTTTCACCAGCACACCCCGTACGGATAGACGACACGTCGACACGGGGTCGACGGCATAGGCTCGACCACGTGGAGGTGTCCGCCGCGCTGGCCCGCGCCCGGGAGAGCCACCGCCGCCAGGCGTGGGCGGACACCTGCGCGCACTACGCCACTGCCGACGCCGGCGAGACCCTCGGCATCGACGACCTGGCCCGCTACGGCGAGGCCACCCAGCTGCTCGGCCGGGGCGAGGAGGCGGTGCGGCTGCTCCAGCGGGAGTACCGGGCGAGGGTCGAGGCGGGCGACGTCGCCGGCGCGCTGCGGTCGGTGTACTGGCTGCACGAGACGCTCGCGATGCGCGGCGAGTTCGCGTACGCGGGCGGCTGGCTCGCCCGCGCGACCCGCCTGGCCGACGGCGCGCCCGACTGTGCCCAGCGCGGCTACCTGCTGCTTCCCGAGGCCGAGGGGCGGCTGCGCGCGGGCGACCACGGCGGCGCGTTCGAGACCGCCACCGAGGTCCGCGAGCTGGCCGAGCGCTGCGGCGACCCCGACCTGCTCACCGCCGCCACCCACGTACAAGGGCTGGCCCGGGTGCGGCAGGAGCGGGTCGACGAGGGGCTGGCGCTGCTCGACGAGGCGATGGTGGCCGTCGCGTCCGGGGAGGTCAGCCCGCGGATCGCCGGGTCGATCTATTGCAGCTTCATCGCGATCTGCCATGACCTGCACGAGGTGCCGCGGGCGCGGGAGTGGACGATGGCGCTCAACGCCTGGGTCGACGGCAGCCCCCGCTTCACCGGCGGCTACTCGGGCATCTGCCTCATCCACCGTTCCGAGCTGCTCCAGCTCACCGGCGACTGGCCGGACGCGGCCCGCCAGGCGCGTACCGCCTGCGAGCGGCTCACCCAGGGCTTCGGCGAGATGCTGGCCGGCGCGGCGTTCTACCAGCTCGGTGAGATCCACCGGCTGCGGGGCGAGGTGGCCGCGGCCGAGGAGGCGTTCCGGCAGGCCAGCCGCTACGGCGCGGACGCGCAGCCCGGCCTCGCCCTGCTGCGGCTGGCCCAGGGCCGGCTCGACGCCGCCGCGGGCGCGATCCGCCGGGCGCTCGCCGAGACGCCCGACCGGTTGACGCGGGTGCGGCTGCTCCCGGCCGCCGTCGAGATCATGCTCGCTACCGGTGACGTGCCGGCGGCCCGCGAGTGCGCCGCCGAGCTCCACGAGATCGCCGAGGCGTTCGGGCGGCCGGCGCTGCACGCCCGTACCGGATGCGCCCGCGCGGCCGTCGCCCTCGCGGAGGGTGACGCGGAGACGGCGCTCGCGGCGGCCCGCCCGGCCTGGCGGATCTGGCGCGCCCTGGACGCGCCCTACGAGGCGGCCCGCGCCCGCGTGCTCGTCGCGCGGGCCTGCGGGGCGCTCGGCGACGACGACACCGCGGCGATGGAGCTGGAGGCGGCCCGCGAGGTGTTCGCGCGGCTCGGCGCCGAGCCGGACCGTGCCCGGGCGGCCGGGCGCCCGCACGCCGGGCTCAGCCCCCGCGAGATCGAGGTGCTCGGGCTCGTCGCCGCCGGCCTCAGCAACCACGCGATCGCGAGCGAGCTTGTGCTCAGCGAGAAGACCGTCGCCCGCCATATCAGCAACATCTTCACCAAGCTGGGCGTCGGCTCCCGCACGGCCGCCGCCGCGTACGCGTTCGCGCACGGGCTGGCGTACGCAGAAATACCCATGCCGGCCGCTCCCGGGTTGCGGAGTTCGCCCGAAGCGGGGGCGCCGCCGGCTCCATAGCGTTTCCGGTATGAACACCGAACGCATCGAAACCGTGATCATCGGGGGCGGCCAGGCGGGGCTGAGTACCGGCTACCACCTGGCGCGGCGGGGGCGGCCGTTCCTGATCCTCGACGGCAACGCCCGCGTCGGCGACAACTGGCGCGGCCACTGGGACTCGCTGCGCCTCTACAGCCCGGCCCGGTACGACGGCCTGCCCGGCATGCCGTTTCCCGCGCCGGCCTGGTCGTTCCCGACCAAGGACGAGGTGGCCGCCTACCTGGCCGCGTACGCCGCCGAGTTCGACCTGCCGGTGCGTACCGGCGTCCACGTCGACCGCCTGGTCCGCCACGGCGACCGCTACCTGGTGGTGGCCGGCGAGGAGCGGTACGAGGCGGACAACGTGGTCGTCGCGACCGGCACCTTCGGGCGGGCGCCGCGCGTGCCGGACTTCGCGGCCGGCCTCGCGCCGGAGATCCGCCAGCTGCATTCCAGCGAGTACCGCAACCCGGCCCAGCTCGCCGAGGGTCCGGTGCTCGTGGTGGGCGCCTCGCACTCGGGCGCGGACGTCGCCTACGAGGTCGCGGCCGCGCACCGCACGTACCTGTGCGGGCGGGACACCGGGCAGATCCCGTTCGCGATCGAGGGGCGGATGGCGCACGCGATCTTCCCGCTGCTGTGGCAGATGTGGACCCGCGTGCTCAACCTCCGCACCCCGGTCGGCCGCAAGATGCGCGGACACGTCCGCGCGCACGGCGGGCCGCTCCTGCGGGTCAAGCGCGCCGATCTCGCCGCCGCCGGCGTGGAGCGCGTCACCGATCGCATGACGGGGATACGGGACGGGAAGCCCGTCGTCGGTGACGGCCGGGTGCTCGACGTGGCGAACGTGGTGTGGTGCACCGGCTTCCGCCAGGACTTCAGCTGGATCGAGCTGCCGGTCGTGGGGGAGGACGGGTGGCCGCTCGACGAGCCGGGCGTGCCGGGCCTCTACTTCACCGGACTGGCGTTCCAGCGGGCGTTCAGCTCGATGCTGGTCGGTGGGGCGGGCCGGGACGCGGATCTCGTAGCGCGGAGTATCGCGGCCCGATCTGTGGTAGCCATGGTGTGATCCGTTCCCGGGGGAGGGCCCTTGACCCAGCCGCTGCCACACCGCTGGCGGGCCCTCTGGGTCACCCTCGTCGCCGGGTTCATGACGCTGCTCGACGTCAGCATCGTGGCGGTGGCGCTCCCCTCGATGCAGCGCGAGCTGGGCGCCTCACCCGCATCGGTGCAGTGGGTGGTCTCCGGGTACGCGCTCACCTTCGGTCTCACCCTCGTCGCGGCGGGGCGGCTCGGCGACGCGGTGGGGCGGCGGCGGATGTTCCTCGTCGCGCTCGCCGCGTTCATCCTGTGCAGCGCGGCCGCGGGAGCCGCGCCGTCGATCGAGCTGCTGGTGATCGCGCGGCTGGCGCAGGGCATCGCGTCGGGCAGCCTCGCCCCGCAGAACTCCGCGCTGATCCAGCAGATGTTCGGCGGCGCCGAGCGGGCCCGCGCGTTCGGCTTCTTCGGCGCCACCGTCGGCATCTCCACCGCCATCGGCCCAGTGGTCGGCGGCCTCATCCTGGCGGTGGCGAGCTGGCCGTGGATCTTCTTCGTCAACGTGCCGATCGGCCTGGCCGCGTTGATCCTCGCCGCCCGCCTGCTGCCCGGCTCCTCCCGCGCGGCCGCGGGGCGGGGGCATCTCGACCCGGTCGGCGTCCTGCTGCTCGGCGGCGGGGTGCTGGCCGCGATGCTGCCGCTGGTACAGGCCGAGGACGGCGGGCTGCGCACGCTCTGGTGGCTCTTCCCGGCCGCCGCGGCGCTGATCGCCTGCTTCGCGTGGTGGGAGGCCCGCGCGGTACGCCGCGGCCGCGAACCCCTGCTCGACCCGCGGCTGCTGACCGGCACGCCCGGGTACGCCGGCGGCATCGCGCTGGGCACGATGTACTTCGTCGGGTTCAGCGGCATCTGGCTGGTGCTCGCCCTCTACTTCCAGGAGGGGCTCGGCTGGTCACCGCTGCATTCCGGGCTGGCGGTGACCCCGTTCTCGGTCGGCTCGGCCGTGGCCGCGGTAGTCGCCGGCCGTCTTGTCGACCGCCTCGGGCGGCGGCTGACCGTTTTCGGACTCGTGACGGTAGCGGTAGGCCTCGTCGCCACGGCGTTCGTCCTCCGCTGGGCGCCCGCCTGGGCGGTCGCTCCCGCACTGCTCATCGGCGGCGTGGGCAGCGGCCTGGTCATCTCGCCCAACGTCACGATGACCCTCCGCAACGTGCCGGTGAGCATGGCCGGCGCCGCCGGTGGCGCCCTCCAGACCGGACAACGCGTGGGCGCCGCGGTCGGCACGGCGCTGCTGCCCGGCCTGTACTACGTCGTGCTCGCCGCCACCGGCGAGGACCACGTCGCGGTGATGGTCGCGGTGTGCGCGGCGGCCGGCGCCGTGATGGTGGCGCTGCTGATCGCGGGCGCGGAGTGGCGCGCCGACCACCGCCGCCCCGAGCCCGACACCCGCCCGGACACGCACGCCCACATCACGTCCGCCTGAGCGCCACAGGACGGACCGGACGAGGCGGGGCGGGGCGGCGATAGGCTGCGGGCGTGGAGAGGGTGACGGTCGACGGCCAGGACTTCGTCGTGCGGGCCCGCGCAGGCGAGCCGGGCGTCTACGACTTCGAGTGGCTGACCGGGCCGGCCGGATACGGCTTCACCGTGGCCAGCTCCGACCGCTCCGCCCTGGGCCTCCCGGAGGCGCGGGAGGCGATCCGCGACTTCCTCGCCCAGGTCGACCCCGCCACCGGCTACATCGAGTAGCGGGTCAGCAGTACTCGTAGTGGTAGGCGGCGTCGCCCGTCGGGGTGACGTCGCGGTCGCGCAGGATGACCGAGACGCGGGCGCCGTGGTCGGTGCAGGCCTCGCGGTAGGCGTCGGTGCCGTTGTCGGTGTACTCGATCTCGTAGAGCCGGTCGCCGTAGGCCGCGGTGTACGCGTCGCACTCGTCGTAGACGGCGCACTCCTCGGCGATCGCGAAGTCGAAGCCGATCCCGGCGTCGCCGAGCTCCGGGGTGTTCTTCTGCCCGATGGCCAGGCCGTGCGCGTGCGCCGCGCGGACCAGGAGGCGGGCGTAGGCCTCCGCGTCCGCCCGCGACAGCAGCCCGGCGGAGCGGGTCCAGGAGTCCAGGTTGTCCGGCTCGACGGCCTGGTATCCGCGGTCGGCGCAGTCGGCGAACCAGCCGCCCACGATCCCGGCCACCGCTTCGCGCCGCGCGGGGTCGGCGATGTCCAGCAGCCGCTCGCCGGGCCAGTCCGGGTCTTCGACGTGGCGGCCGCCCGCGTCCTTCAGCAGCAGCGTGGGATGGTGCGCCTGCCACCACGCGTTTTCGCCCGGCTGGGTCTGGAAGGCGTTCACGTAGCAGATGTTGTAGCGGCCGGGCACCGGCGCGGCCGCGCGGTCGCGGTCGACGACACCGACCGCGGCGGCGGGTGGGTACACGCCGCCGATCTGGTAGTCGAAGACCGCGTTGGCCGGCGGCGCCCGCCAGGCACCCGAAGACGGCAGCGCGGACGGGAGCGACGGCCGCACTGCCGCGGGCGACGGTTGCGCGGACGGGGCCGACGGGGACGGCGACGGAGCCGCGCCGGAGCAGCCGCCGAGCCCGCACATGGCCAGCACGGCGATCACTGGCACGCCGATCGGGCGCATGTCCTCACGCTAAACGAGGGGCGGGCCGAAGCCCGCCCACTCGCTCGTTTCGCTCGCTCGCGCTCAGCCCACGTGGACCGGGGCCAGCGCCGGCGCGTCGTCGGTGACGCCGTCCTTCGTCGTGTCATGCCGGGTGTTGCGGATCAGCAGGAACGTCACCAGCGTCGACGCCGCCAGCAGCACCGCGCTCACCGTGAACGCCACGTTGTAGCCGTGGACGGCGCCGAGCGCCGCGGACTCGGGGCCGTGGTCGGTGATGTAGCCGGTCACCGCGGTCGTGAAGACCGTGTTGAGCAGCGCCACACCGAGCGAGCCGCCGATCTGCTGGGTGGTGTTGACCATCGCGCTGGCCACGCCCGCGTCGTGGTTGTCGACGCCGGTGAGCGAGGTGTTGCCCAGCGGCACGAAGACCAGCGCCATGCCGACCGCCATGATGACCAGGGCGGGGAGCATCAGCGTCAGGTACGACGAGTCGATGCGCAGCTGGGTCAGCCAGATCATGCCGCCGGTGGCCAGCAGGCCGCCGACCGTCATCATCGCCCGCGGCCCCACTCTCGGCAGCAACGAGCTCGCCGCCATCGCGGTGACGATCAGTGCCAGCGAGAACGGCAGGTACGCGATGCCGCTGCGCACCGGCGAGTAGTGCAGGGTGCTCTGGAAGTAGTACGTCATGAACAGGAACATGCCCATCATGCCGGCGCCCAGGAGCACCGAGACAAGGAACGAGCCACCCCGGTTGCGGTGCAGCACCACGCGGAGCGGGAGCAGCGGGTTGCTCGTCCGCGACTCGAACACCACGAAGCCCACCAGCAGCACCGCGGCGATCGCGAAGAACACCAGCGTCACCGCCGACGACCAGCCGTCCTCGGCCGCCTTGGTGAACGCGTACACGAGTGCGACGAGGCCGCCGGTCGCCAGGATGGTGCCGGGGATGTCGTAGCGCGTGTTGCCGTGCGCCTTGCTCTCCCGCACGATCGGCACCGCCAGCGCGAACGCGATCAGCGCGATCGGGATGTTGACCAGCAGGGTCCAGCGCCAGCTCGTGTAGTCGGTGAGCACGCCGCCGAGGATCAGGCCGATGGTGGCGCCGACGCCGGAGATCGCGCCGAAGACGCCGAACGCCTTGGCCCGATCCTTCACGTCGGTGAACGTGACCGTGATCAGCGAGAGCGCCGCCGGTGCGAGCAGCGCGCCGAACACACCCTGGAGGGCGCGGGCGGCGAAGAGCGTGCCGGCGTTGGCGGCGATGCCGCCGAGTGCGGAGGCGCCGGCGAAGCCGATCAGGCCAATGAGGAAGATCTTGCGCCGGCCGACGTAGTCGGCGATCCGGCCGCCGAGCAGCAGCAGGCCGCCGAACGCCAGCGTGTAGGCGGTGACGATCCACTGCCGGTTGGCGTCGGAGATGCCGAGATCCGCCTGCGCCGACGGCATCGCGATGTTGACGATCGTGCCGTCGAGCACGACCATCAGCTGCGCGATGGCGATGACGAGCAGTGCGAGCCACCGCTTCGGATCGACCGCTTGGCCGCCGGCCGTTGCGTCCGCCCCCGTGGCGGTCTGTTGAGACATGTCGATACCCTTTCGGAGGGGTCGAGGCAGCGGTGTCGACTGCGTTTTCTGGGTGCCTTCGAGAGGCTAAAGATCGCCTCCGACAGATTCACTCCGTTTAGGCGCCAAAGGTGTTGACCATCACAGCGGCTGGCTCAGGGGAAACCCGGGGATGTAAGCCAAGGGATCGGTCTGGGAAAGCTCCGGATGTGCGTCAGCCGTGAACCACGGGAGTCTGTAACGCGTACCACAGAAAACATCCCGAGGCGGTGAGCACAGTGACCGAGAACATGCGGGCCGAGGCCCTGTTCGCCAGTGACCTCCAGCCCTCCGACCGGCCCACCGACGCCCAGGTGGCCCGGGCCATCCACACGAGCCTGCTGGTACGCGGCGGTGCGGCCGGATGCGCCGCGGCCATGGCCGCCGAGTACGGCGAGCACCCCGAGAGCGCGGCGCTGCGCATGCGGTGGGCGCTCACGGTGGCGTCGCGCGGCGCGCACGCGCTGGCCGCCTAGCCGGCCGCGGCCACCCGGCGCCGCGCCTTCGCGAGGACGCTCTCGGGGAGCGCGCCGGCGGCCAGGAGCCGCGGCAGCAGGTCCGGCTCCAGCGTCAGCGCCCGAAACGTCAGCCCGATCGTCACGTCGTGGTCCGGCCGCTCGACCACCTCGACCGGATCACCGGCCCGGATGTGGCCCGCCCGCAGCACCCGCAGGTAGGCACCCGGCGCCGCCCGCTCCGTGAACCGCTTGATCCAGCCGCGCTCGTCCATCCAGTGTGCGAACGTGTTGCACGGGATCCGCGGCAGTGACACCTCCAGCAGCACCTCCGGCCCGACCCGCCAGCGCTCGCCGATCAGCGCGCCGGTCACGTCGAGGCCGCGGGTGGTGAGGTTTTCCCCGAAGACGCCGCCGGCCAGCGCGCGGCCGAGTATGGCGCCCCACTCGTCGAGGTCTTCCCGGGCGTACGCGTAGAGCGCCTGGTCGTCGCCACCGTGGTGGCCGCCGTCGAGGATGCGGTCGCCGACCGCCCCACTGCCGAGCCCGGACCCCCTGGGCCCGGGCGCGCGCAGCTCCACCGGTCCGTCGACCGGACGCTTGTCGATCCCGGTCACGCCGATCCGCGTGGCCGGGCTCGACCGTGGGACACCGAGGTTGACCGAAAGCAGCTCCGCCACCCCCCGACTCTATGCGGAGCCGCCGCCGGCTTTATGCGTTGTACCGCCTGCGTCCCCACCACCGGCTTTATGCGTCGCCGCCAGCGGAGCCGCGCAGCCGCAGGGTGATCGCCGCCAGGACCAGGAAGACGACCGCGCCGGCCGCGCCCACGACGTTCACCCCGGAGGTGAACGCCACCTGCGCCGCGTGCAGCAGCTCGGCCGCGGGCACCGGGGGCAGGCCCGCCGCCACGCCGGCCGCGGCCGCCACGCTCTCGCGGGCCGTGTCGACCGCCTCGGCCGGTACGGCCGCCGGGGCGTGGAACCTGTCGCGGTAGACCGCGGTGCCGAGCGTGCCCAGCGTGGCGATGCCCATCGCGATGCCGAACTCGCCGCCGGTCTCCATGAGGGAGGCGGCCGAGCCGGCCTTCTCCGGCGGCGCCGAGCCGATGATCACGTTGGCCGCGAGGGCCATCGGCAGCGAGATGCCCAGCTGCGCGATCACCAGCCCGCCGATCAGCAGCGGGGTGCCGTCGCCCGGGTCGATCAGCAGGTGCAGCGAGAGGCCGAAGGCGGCGAACACGAGCCCGCCGGCCATCACGTAAGCGGGGCGGAAGCGGGCGCCCAGCCGCGGCGCGACGAGGAAGCCGGCGGCGATCGCCACGTTCTGCGGCACCAGCCACAGGCCGGCGTCCAATGCGGACAGTCCGAGCACCGCCTGGAGGTACATGCTGGACATCAGCGACACCGCGGCCATCACCACGCCGGTCAGCAGCATGACGCTCAGCGACGCGCGAAACGCGCGGTACCCGAACAGGCGCAGGTCGAGCAGCGGGTCGGCGAGGACGCGCTGGCGGCGCACGAAGGTGGCGCCGAAGGTGAGCCCGACCACGACGGCGCCGGCGGCGACCGGGTCCCACCCGCCGCGGGCCAGCTCCTTGAGCCCGTAGATCACGGGCAGGATCGCGGCCAGCGACAGGCCGACGCTGACCAGGTCGAGGCGGCCGGCGCCGGGCGTGCGGTACTCGGGCAGCAGGATCGGGCCGACCACCAGCAGCAGCGCCATGAACGGCACGCCGAGCAGGAACGCCGAACCCCACCAGAAGTGCTCCAGCAGCGCGCCGCCGACCAGCGGGCCGACCGCCATGCCGCCGACGAAGCAGGTGAACCAGACGCCGATCGCCGTGCCCATCTGCTGGGGATCGGGAAACATGTTGCGGATCAGCGCCATCGTCGACGGCATCAGCGTCGCGCCCGCCACGCCGAGCAGCGCGCGGGTGGCGATGAGCATCTCGGCGCTGGTCGAGTACGCGGCAACGACCGAGGCCACGCCGAACGCCGCCGCGCCGGCCAGCAGCAGCCGGCGCCGCCCGATCCGGTCGCCGAGCGTGCCCATCGTGACCAGGAAGCCGGCCAGCATGAACGAGTAGATGTCCAGGATCCACAGCTGCTGGGTGCCGTTCGCGCCGAGGTCGGCGGTGACCTGGGGGAGGGCGAGGTAGAGGACGCTCACGTCGAGCGAGAGCAGCAACGTGGGCAGGGCCAGCACGGCCAGCCCGATCCACTCGCGGCGCCCGGCGCGTGCCGGTGCCGGGGTCGAAGTGGCGGTCATGGTGTCCATCGGTGATGCTCCGTCCGTGTCGGGGTGCTCCTGACATCCCGACGGGCGGGTCACCGCGAATTCGACAGCTCGGCGAGACGAGTTTTGAGAAATTCGCGTTCGGCCTCGTTGTCGGCCAGCTCGAGGGCCGCCTCGTAGGCGACCGCCGCCTCGCCGGCGCGACCCAGGCGGCGCAGCAGGTCGGCCTTGGTGGCCGGCAGGTAGCGGTAGCCGGCCAGCCGCTCGTCGCCTTCCAGCGCGGCGAGGTCGGCGAGGGCGGCCTCCGGTCCCCGTACCATCGAGACCGCGATCGCCCGGTTGAGCGCGACGACGGGTGACGGCCAGGCGGCGAGCAGCGCGTCGTAGAGGGTGAGCACCTGCGGCCAGTCGGTCTCCGCGTAGCTCGGCGCGGTCGCGTGCAGCGCCGCGATCGCGGCCTGGAGCCCGAAGCGGCCGCCGCCCCCGCGCAGCGCCGCCACGACGAGGTGGTGGCCCTCCTCGATCGCGTCGCGGTCCCACCGCGAGCGGTCCTGGTCTTCCAGCCGCAGCAGCCGCCCCTCCGCGTCGACCCGGGTAGCCCGCCGCGCGTCGGTGACCAGCAGCAGCGCCAGCAGCCCCTTCACCTCGCGCTCGTCCGGCATCAGCGCGAGCAGCATGCGGCCCAGGTCGAGCGCGCGGGTGGCCAGGTCGGCGCGGGTGAGGCTCGCGCCGGTCGGCGCGGTGTGCGCGGTGGTGTAGAGCAGGTGGATCACCGTCAGCACCGCGTCCAGCCGCGCCGGCAGCTCGGCCGCCGCCGGTACCCGGTAAGGGATGGCCGCCGCGGCGATCTTCTTCTTCGCGCGGGTGATCCGCGCGGCCATCGTGGGCTCCGACACCAGGAACGCGCCGGCGATGTCCGGCGTGGCCACCCCGCACACCAGGCGCAGCGTGAGGGCCACCTGCGCCTCGCGGGCCAGCGCCGGGTGGCAGCAGGTGAAGACCAGGCGCAGGCGGTCGTCGGGGATCTCGCCGCCGGCCGGCTCGGCCTCCGTGCCTTCCGTGCCCTCCCTTTCGATCAAAAGCGGCATCTTGGTACGAAAGAGTTTGTCCCGCCGGAGCACATCCAGTGCCCGGTTTCGGGCGGCGGTGGTGAGCCAGGCACCGGGGTTGCGTGGGACTCCGTCCCGGCTCCACGTGTCGAGGGCGGTCACGTAGGCGTCCTGCACGCACTCCTCGGCGACGTCGAGGTCGCGGGTGACCCGCACCGTCGCCGCGAGCACGAACGCCCACTCCCGCCGGTGCGCCTCCGCGACGGCCCGCTCGGCTGCCTCTCGACCCACACCGCACAATGTAGGGCGTGCCGCCGCCCCCGGATCTCACCGACGTCGAGAAGGCCCTGTGGGACGGGTTCGCCACGGGCACGCTGGTCGATGCCGCCGGCGCCTCGGTGCGCGCCTCGGTCGTCGCCGACCTGCTGCGCGAGGAGGCGCCCGGCCGGGCCGCCGCCGTACACCTGCGCGGCGGTCGGGTCACCGGCCGGCTGCGGCTGGCGTTCGCCGAGGTCACCCACCCGCTGCTGCTCGAAGACTGCGACTTCGACGACGTGCCCGACCTGTACTGGGCGCGCATGTCGCACACCAGCTTCGCCGGGTCGCGGATGCCCGGGTTCCTCGGCTCCAACGTGCGCGTCGACGGGCACCTCCAGATGAGCCGCTGCACGGTGAGCGACGGGGTGCGGCTGCCCGGCGCGCAGATCACCGGCGGCCTGCTCGTCGCCGACGCGGTGCTGGGCGGCAGCGCCTCGGAGTGGGCGCTGTACGCCCGCCGCGCCACCATCGGCGGTGACCTCGTGCTGACCGGCACCAAGCTCGACGGCGGCCTGGCGCTCACCAACGCCCGGCTGGGCGGCACCGCCGACCTCGACCGCGTGCGCATCACCGCCGCGCCCGCCGCGCACGCCATGGACGCCGACAACCTCGCCGTCGAGGCCGCCTTCTACTGCCGGTGGGCCGAGATCCAGGGCGAGGTGACGCTGCGCCACGCGCGGGTGGCGGCCGCGCTCTCGTTCAGCCGCACGGTGCTGCGCAACCCCGGCGGTGTCGCCCTGCGGGCCAGCCGCGCGACCCTCGAGGGCGGCCTCTACCTGCACGACGGGTTCACCGCCGAGGGCCAGGTGCGGGTGCTGAGCGCCCGCGTCGTCCGCACGCTGCGGCTCGACGGCGCGTCGCTGCGCCACCCCGGCGGGATCGCGCTGCACGCCGACTTCGCCACGATCGAGGGCATGCTCGACGGCCGCGGCGGCCTCACGATCGACGGCGAGACGAGCCTGCTCGACGCCACCGTCACCGGGCCGGTCCACATGGAAGGCGCCCACCTGCGCAACCCCGGCGGCGCCGCGCTCACCGCGCACGGTGTGACGGTCGGCGCGCTGTTCAACCTCTGCCACGGCTTCGTGGCCGAGGGCCGGGTACGCCTCGCCGGCGCCAAGGTCGGCAGCCGCGTCTGCTTCGACGACGCGACCGTCCGCGCGCCGGGCGAGATCGCCGTCTCCTGCTGGCGGCTCGAGACGCCCGAGCTGGCCCTGCGCTGGGCCACCGCGCCGGAGGGCACGGTCGACCTGCGGTACGCGACGGTCGGCATCCTCCGCGACGACCCGCGGACCTGGTCGTCCACGATGGACCTCGACGGCCTGCGCTACGACGTGCTCGAACCGTCCGGCGACGACTCCCGCCTGCCCTGGCTGGCCCGCGGACCGAGCGGCTTCCGCCCCCAGCCGTACGAGCAGCTGGCCGCCGTCTACCAGGCCCTCGGCGACGGCCCGCGGGCCCGCACCGTGCTGCTGGCCAAGCAACGCCGGCAGAGCGCGGTCGGCGCCTGGTACGCCCGCGCGTGGGGCACCCTCCAGGACGTCACCGTCGGCTACGGCTACCGCCCCCTGCGCGCGGCCGGGTGGCTGCTCGCGCTGCTCGTGGTGGGCACGGTCCTGCACGCGAGCTTCCGCCCCGAGCCGGTGGAGGATCCCGCACCCTCCTTCCAGCCGGTGATCTACACGCTCGACCTGCTGCTGCCCATCGTCGACCTGGGCCAGGAGCGCGCCTTCCAGCCGTCGGGAGGCCAGCAGTGGCTCGCGTACCTGCTGATCGCCGCCGGCTGGTTGCTGGCCACCACCATCGCCGCGGGCCTGACCCGCTCGCTGCGCCGGGCGTAGACCCCGCTCGTCGACCCTCGCGCGCAAGCCCGCGCGTCAACCCTTTGGAGGAGAGCTTGAGCAACGCCGACACCGTCATCGCCGCACTCCGTACCGGCCACGACAGCCTCGCCGCGTTCACGTCCGGGCTGAGCGACGACGACCTGGCCGGTCCGTCGGGCGCCGCCGAGTGGGACGTCTCCGGAGTGCTCAGCCACCTCGGCAGCGGCGCGGAGATCGCCCTGGCCGTCCTCGAGGCCGCCCTGGCCGGCCGGCCAAGCCCCGGCGGCGACTTCAACCAGTCGGTCTGGGACCGCTGGAACGCGATGACCCGCCGCGAACGCGCGGACGGGTTCCTGCGCTCGAACGACGCCCTGACCGCCCGCTTCGAGTCGCTGGACGCCCGGACCCGCGAAGACCTCCGGATCGACTTCGGCTTTCTGCCCGCCCCGGCCGACGTCGCCACGGCGGCGCGGATGCGCCTCAACGAGGTGGCCCTGCACTCGTGGGACGTGCGGGTCGGCTTCGACGAGCACGCCGCGGTGGCGCCGGAGGCCACCGCGGTGCTGCTGCACGCGGCCCCCGAAACGCTCGCCTGGGCCAGCCGGCCGGAGGTGCTCGACGGCCACAAAGCCGTCCTGCGGGTGACGACGACGGAGCCCACGTCCGTCTTCGCGCTCCACCTGGTGGCGCCGATCAGCGTGGACCTCACCGCACCGGACTCACCCGACGGCGAGATCACCCTGCCCGCGGAGTCGTGGCTGCGCCTGGTCGCCGGCCGGCTCGCACCCGAGCACACCCCGGCCAGCGTCACCACCTCCGGCGCAGCCGACCTCGACCTGCTGCGCCGGCTGTTCCGCGGCTACTAGCCGATCGCCTTCCCGCGGCGCGGCCGACAGGCGTGAAGCCGTTACCAGCTGATCGCCGTTCCCGGGGCGCGGCCGACACGCGTGAACGGGAACATATCGGGCAACGCCCGACCGGAGCGCCCGCGGCGGTGTAGAAACCTAGGGGTGAGTTCTCCGTGGTGTGGCGCGTGTGACCCGCACTCGCGCATCGACCCGGAGGGGCAGCCCTGCGCCGCCTGCCACCCGTCCGCCGCCGTCTCGGTGGAGGAAGCGCGGCGGTGGTGTGGTGAGTGCCATCGCCGCACCCGGCTCACCGCCGATGGGCGGAGGTGCCAGCGGTGCAACCCGCTCGCCGGGCGCGACGACGACCCGTACCGCCGGCGCGCCTGGTGCGGGCGGTGTGACAAGCGCGACCGGATGGTGCGCGACACCGACGGCGTGCGCAAGTGCCGGGCCTGCCACCCGCTCGGCCGCCCGCCCGCGCAGTGGCCGATGCACGACGTCCCGGATGGGTACACCGAGCAGCTCATGGCCTGCGAGTGGCTCTGCTACGTCTCGCCGACGCTGCGCCGCGCGGGCAGCGACCGGCTGCGGGTGTTGCTCCAGCTGTGGTTCGAGGCGGGCTGGACGCCGCGCGACGTGCTCTACGCCCTCGACCACCTGCCGACCGGCGAGACGCAGCCGGGCGAGATCCCCACGGCGGCGGCCGACCCGAGGACGACCGAGGCGTACGTGAAGCGCCGGCTGCGCGGCTGGCTCGACGGTGACGACGGGCCGCTGCCGCCGGTCAACAGGCAGATCGCCGACAACAGGCGCAAGGTGGTCGCGGCGCAGGAGGCCGCCCGCGAGGAGTGGCTGCGGCGCAGCCGGGTGGCGGTGCCGCCCACCCTGTCCCGGGGCGCGGCGCAGGCGCGGCAGGTGGCCCGCGACGCGGCCGAGCGCAACAGGCGCCGCCGCCGCGCGGCCGACGACCGGGAGCTGCTGCGGCGGGGCGAGGAGCTGGCCGCGGGGCAGGAGGTGTCGGCGCGCTGGCGGGAGCTGCTGGCCCGCGAGGCGCAGCCGCACGTCGAGGAGCCGCCGCCGGGCGTGGTGCCACCCGCGCCGCCGGCCGGAAACGACCGGTTACGGGCCGCGCTCTCGGCGCCCACCCAGATGATCAGCCTCTCCACGCTCGGGGAGTCGCTGCGCGGGCGCCGTCCCAGCCCCAGCCCCCGCCCGCGATAACCCCGGCTGTCGCCCGCGGCTCAGGCGCCGGGCAGCAGGCGGTAGCCCATGCCGGGCTCGGTGAGCAGGTGCCGCGGGTGCGCGGGGTCGTCCTCCAGCTTGCGACGCAGCTGCGCCATGTACTGGCGCAGGTAGTTGGTCTCCCGCGTGTAGGTGGGACCCCAGACGCGTTCCAGCAGAAGTCGCTGGCTGACCAGCTTGCCGGGGTTGGCGGCGAGGATCTCGATCAGGTGCCACTCGGTCGGCGTGAGGCGGACCGGGCTGCCGTCCGCGGCGTTGACCACCCGGTCGGCCAGGTTGACCGTGTGCTGTCCGATGTGGACGGTGGGTGACCCGCCGCCGCCCGCGCCGACCCGGCGGGTGACCGCCCGGATGCGGGCCAGCAGCTCGTCGACGCCGAACGGCTTGGTGACGTAGTCGTCGGCGCCGGCGTCGAGCGCGGCCACCTTGTCGGTGCTGCCGGCGCGGCCGGAGAGCACGATGATCGGCGCCTCGGTCCAGCCGCGCAGGCCGCGGATCACCTCGACGCCCTCCATGTCGGGCAGGCCGAGGTCGAGCACGACGAGGTCGGGGTGGCGGCTGGCGGCGGCGTGCAGCGCGCTCGCCCCGTCGGCGGCGGTGTCCACCTCGTACTCCCGGGCGCGCAGGTTGATCCGCAGCGCGCGCACGATCTGCGGCTCGTCGTCGACGACCAGGATCCGGATGGGCACGCACCCCATCATGCCGGGGTGCGGGGCGTCCAGCGGGCCACCACGGCCGCGACGACCGACACGAGGTACAGCTGGCCGGTCAGCGCCTCGGCGACGACGACGGCGCGGGCGGCGTTCGAGGCGGGCACGATGTCGCCGAAGCCGACCGTGGTGAGCGTGACCACGCTGAAGTAGAGGAACGCCGAGGCGTCGTCGACCCGGTCCACACCGGTCAGGTAGGGGCCGCCGAGGATCGCGGCGACCATCTGGTGGAGGCTGGAGAAGAGCAGCGCGAGCAGCAGGTACGTGGCGAGCGCCCCGGCCACCGCCTGGATGTCGACGCGCCGGCGGCCGGCGACGGTGCGGGCCGTGGCGGCGATCGTCGCGCACACGAGCAGGAAGGTGGCGGCGCTGCTGAGGCCGGTGGCCAGCCGGGTGCCGCCGGCGGCGACCGCGACCGCGCTGACCGCGACCGCGCCGACCGCGCCGGCCAGCGCCGCCCGGGCCCAGCGCCGCGGGCCGGCCAGGCGCACCGCCAGCATCAGCGCCGCGCCGAGGACGAGGACCCGCAGGGGTACCGCCGCGGAGCTCCGCCCCACCGCGATGACCAGGATGTAGAGCAGGACGATCGCGGCCAGCAGTGCGCCGAAGCGGGGCGTCGCGGGACGATCCACGAGCAAAAGGGTACGGACCCGGGCCCGCGGACAGGCCAGAATGGGGTCATGCGACTCCCGATCATGCCGCCGGTCCCGCCGATGCTGGCCAAGGCGGTCAAGGGCCTGCCCGAGGGCGCGATGAGCTTCGAGCCGAAATGGGACGGCTTCCGTTCGATCATCTTCCGTGACGGCGCCGAGGTCGAGGTCGGCAGCCGCAACGAAAAGCCGATGACGCGTTACTTCCCGGAGCTCGTCGAGGCCGTGCTGGCCAACTTCCCGGAGCGCGCGGTCATCGACGGCGAGATCATCCTGGTCGGCGAGTCCGGCGACCGCCTCGACTTCGAGATGCTCCAGCAGCGCATCCACCCCGCCGCCAGCCGGGTCAAGATGCTCTCCGAGACCGTGCCGGTCCGCTTCGTCGCGTTCGACCTGCTCGCGCTCGGCGACACCGACTGGACGGGGCGCCCCTTCGCCGAGCGGCGGGCCGCGCTGGAGGAGGCGCTCGCGCCGGCCAAGTCGCCCATCCACACCACGCCGGTCACGACCGACCGCGAGGTGGCGGAGCGCTGGTTCCACCAGTTCGAGGGCGCGGGGCTCGACGGGGTGGTGGCCAAGCCGCTCGACGGGCTGTACGAGCCGGACAAGCGCGTCATGTTCAAGGTCAAGCACGAGCGCACGGCCGACTGCGTGGTGGCCGGCTACCGCCTGCACAAGAGCGGCCCGGACCGCATCGGCTCGCTGCTGCTCGGCCTCTACAACGACGACGGCGTCCTGGCCAGCGTGGGCGTGATCGGCGCGTTTCCGCTGGCCCGGCGGGCGGAGCTGTTCGAGGAGCTCCAGCCGCTGGTGACGACGTTCGACAACCACCCGTGGGACTGGGCGCGGCAGATGGAGGGCCACCGCACCCCGCGCAACTCCGAGGGCAGCCGGTGGGCCGCGGGCAAGGACCTGTCGTTCGTGCCGCTGCGGCCCGAGCGTGTGGTCGAGGTGCGGTACGAGCACATGGAGGGCGTCCGCTTCCGCCACACCGCCCAGTTCGTCCGCTGGCGCCCCGACCGCGAACCGCGGTCGTGCACCTACGAGCAGCTCGAAGAGCCGGTCAACTTCGACCTCGAAGACGTCCTGCGCGAGGGACGGGCATAAGCGACCGTTCGGAGTTAGGGCCGCCGCGGCCGCGAAGCCTTGGTTCAAAATCAGACTTGAGCTACCGCGGTGTCCCCGCGCGAGCTATGCGTGGGCAGGGGCGCCTACGCGGGCCGACGGCGGCGGCCCGCGATGCGGCCTGGGCGGGCGCGAAGCTCTCTGGGCGAGCTACGTCAGGGCCGGGCCTAGGCGGGCTGACGGGCGGCGGCCTGAGATGCGGGCCTGGGCGGGCACGTGCCGCTTGCGGGCCACCAGCACCGGGCAGTCCGCGTGCCGCAGCACCGCCTGGGTGACCGGGCCGAGCGGTGTCGGGCGGTCGCCCTGCGCGCCGACCACGACGAGCTGGGCGCCGCCGGAGGCTTCGATCAATGCCTGGCCGGCCGGGCCTTCGACGCGGCGGTGCTCGACCTTCAGGTCACTCGCGGTGAGGGTCTCCGCGCACGCGGTGCCCTCGGCGTGCAGCACCACCAGCCCGGCGTCGCGGCGCCGCGCCTCCTCGACGGCGGTCGCCAGGCCGACGGACGCGTCCGGTGAGCCGTCGACGCCGACCACCACCGGGCCGGAGGCCGTGTCGGAGCCGCGGGCGCAGAGCACCGGCCCGACGGCCCGCGCCGCCACCTGGAACGACACCGACTCGCTCGGGTCGGCCGGGCCGCCCGGGTCGTCGCTGCCGAGGACGAGCATCGAGGCGCGGGCCGCGGCGCGCAGCAGCACCTCGATCGTCTCGCCGTCGACCACCTCGGACGACACGACCAGCTCGCGGTGCCAGTCGCGGGCCTGCGCGGCCGCGTCGGCCACGATCCGCTCCGCCTGCTCGCGTTCCTCGCCGCTGCCGCCCGGGGGCAGCTCCAGCGGCCACATGAACGCGTGTACGACGTGTAACGGGCGGCCGGTGGCCGCCGCCTCCGAGGCGGCCATGCGCACGGCGGCCGCGTCCGTCACAAGATCTTTGACACCAACCGCAACAGGCGCATCTGTGCTCGCCATGGCCGCCACCTCCGCATTGAGGCTCGATCGCCCAAGAGTTCGGTTACCGAAGAAAATCCCGTAGGGAAAGCAGGTTCATACCCCTCTGCCTGCTCACCTAACCGCATGTGACGTCCCGGCGACAGGCTTGAGCGCGGATCGGGAGTTTTCCCACACATCATCCGAAGACTCGAACCCGATCAGGACGTGGGACGTTGCGGTCGCACCGGGACGAACACCGTTAAAGCCGGCGCCATCCATACCGCTTGATCTATACCACTCCGGGTGGCGCCGTCCTGACCTGCGTGAACGAGCCATCGAAAGGAGTATATGCGACGGCCTGCCCTTGCTCGGTCGCAGGTGGGCGAGTATCCACACATGCAAAGACTTGCATCGACCAAGGGGGGCCGTCGTGCGCAAAGTGGCCGCGGCATGGATCGCCGCCGTCGTCGTCATCGCTGGCACACCGACCTTTTCGACCGCGGCGACCGCGGCTCCCGCGGCACCCGCCGACCTCAGCCTGCCCGGGGAGAAGCACGTCTCCCGCGACCTCGACAACCGCGGCGGCGCGGTGGCACCGAACGCCGCGCAGCGCGCCCGCGCCAGATCGGTGGGCGCGGTCAGGTTCAACGCCCTGGGTACACCGAGCGCGCTCGGCAACGGCGCGAAGCCGCTCGCGACCGGCCTGCCCGCCGACGCGGAGGCGGCCGCCCGCGCGTACCTGGCCGGCAACAGCGACCTCTTCGGCCTGGACGACGCGGCCGTCGCGGCGCTGGAGCCGCTGCTGGTCCGCCCGATCGGCAGCGGCACCGTGGTTACCCTGCGGCAGCGCTTCGGCGACCTGCCCGCCGGCCACGACGGCCTGGTGACCGTGCTGGTCAGCGGCGGCAAGGCGGTGCGCGTGACGTCGTCGCTCTCCCGCGACACCAGCGCGCCCGAGCCGGCCACGCTCAGCGAGGCGGAGGCGGTCGCCGTCGCCCGCGCGGACGCCGGCCTGGGCGCGGGCGTCGGCACGAGCGCGGTCAAGCGGGTCGCGGTGCCCACCCCCGCCGACGGGCCGCGCGACGCGTACGCGGTGACGCTCACCGCCGCGGCCGGTGTCGCCGACCCGCTCGCCGTCACCACCTATGTGGACGGTCGCACCGGCGGGGTGCTGGTCCGCGAGGACCTTGTCGACTTCGACTCGGACAACCCGCGCTGGGCCGTATTCCAGACCACGCCGCCGGCCAGCGTCGTCGCCGGCCGCGACCCGCGCGTGCTGTGGTGCCTCCAGCCGTCGAGCCGGTGCGTGCGGGAGGTCCGCGACCCGAACACCGGCCAGGCCTGGGACGTCGACGTCGCCACCGGCCTGCCGACCTTCACCTCGCGCGGCAACGCCGCCGACAACACGCTCAGCCTCGGCGCCGGCACCCCGGCCGTACCGGCGACGCCGAGCCCGAACCGGGAGTACATCTACCCGTTCACCGACCAGTGGCGGCAGGCCCGCTGCAACCCGACGGTCTTCACCTCCGCGCAGCGCAACGACGCCGACGCGGCCATCGCCAACCTCTTCGCGATGCACAACCGGATGCACGACTTCGCGTTCCACCTCGGCTTCACCGAGTCGGCCTGGAACATGCAGCTGGTGAACGTCTCCGGCGAGGGCCTCGGCGCCGACCCGGAAACCGGCCGCGCCCAGTCGAACGCGCTCGGCGGCAGCCGCAACAACGCCAACCAGAACACCGGCCGCGACGGCCTCCCGCCGGTGACCAACATGTTCCTCTGGCAGCCGCAGGCCGGCGGCGCGTACCCGCCGTGCGTCGACGGCGACTACGACATGACGGTGATCGGCCACGAGTACACCCACGCGATCACCAACCGCATGATCGCCGGCCCGGACACCGGCATCGGCTCGGCGCAGGGTGGCGCGATGGGCGAGTCGTGGAGCGACCTGATCGCCGCCGAGTACCTGTACGAGTACGGCCTGCGCGCGCCCGGCGACAGCCCCTTCATCACCGGCGCGTACGTCACCGGCAACACCACCACCGGCATCCGCAACTACGACTCCACCCGCAGCCCGCTCAACTACTCCGACGTCGGGTACGACCTGGTCGGCCAGCAGGTGCACGCGGACGGCGAGATCTGGAGCGCCACCCAGGTGCGCCTGCGCGCGGCGCTGCTCGCCAAGTACGGCAACGGCACGCCGTCGCTCCAGGCCCGCTGCGCCGACGGCCTCGTCGAGGTCAGCTCCTGCCCGGGCAACCGGCGGTGGGCGCAGCTGCTGTTCGACTCGTTCCTGCTCCAGGCCGGCAGCCAGTTCAGCATGCTGGACATGCGCGACAACATGCTCGCCGCCGACCTGGTCCGCTTCGGCGGGGCCAACCAGGAGCTGATGTGGAACGCGTTCGCGCAGGCCGGCATGGGCCGGGACGCCACCAGCGGCCCGAGCGACGCCGACCCGGTGCCGAGCTTCGCCTCCCCGTACGCGGACAACGCCACCGTCACGCTCCGCCCGCTCGGCGACTCCGACGGTGCGCCGATCCGGCTGTACGTGGGCGACTACGAGGCGCGGGTGACCCCGGTCGCCGACACCGACCCGGAGACCGCCCTGCCCGACACGTTCGAGATCCTCGGCGGCAAGCAGTTCAACCTCGTCGCCGCCGGCCCCGGGTACGGCCACCGCAAGTTCACGACGCTCTTCCTGCCCGGCCGCGCCCAGGAGCTCAAGGTCAACCTGCCGCGCAACCTGGCCTCCGCGGCCGGCGGCGCCACGGTGAGCGGACCGGGCGTCAACGTGGACAAGCTGATCGACGAGACCGAGGGCACCAACTGGGCCTCGCTCGACGGCGTGGCCGGCCGCACCCTCACCGTCGACCTGACCGGTGACCTGCCGCAGAAGGTCAGCGTGGTCAACGTGAGCGCGCTGCTGCGCCCGCCGATCACCGGCGACGTCGACCCCAACGTGCAGAACAGGTTCTCCGCGCTCCGCTCGTTCGCGGTGTGGGCCTGCGACGCCACGACGGCCGACTGCGCCACGGACGCCGGCTGGCGGCGGGTGTACCGCAGCGAGACCAACGCGTTCCCGTCGTTCAGCTTCCGGCCGACCGCGCCGACGCTCAACCTGCGGCAGTTCCGCTTCGCCCCGACCCCCGCCACCCACCTGCGCCTCGAGGTGGTGGCCAGCCAGTGCACCGGCAACCCGTCCTACGCCGGCGAACAGGACGCCGACCCGACGGCGGCGACCGACTGCGCGACGGCCAGCCCGTTCGCCACCCAGGTACGCGTGTCCGAGTTCCAAGCCTTCACGCGGTAGCCGCGCCATCGGTCCGGGGCGTGGGCTCGCGCTCACGCCCCGCGCCACCGACGCGAGGGCTCGGTGAGCTACCGCGACGCCCGTCGTGGTCCAGACGCAAGCCACTCACGCACGGCGGCGGCGGTTACTCAGGGAGACGAAGGCCTGTTTCGGTCTCTCGCCGCCTGTTCGGCAACAGGCATTGTGGACAAACACCCCTGCACCGCGGGCCGCATATCCGCCGGGCAAAGGGGTGACCGTGACCAGCGGCGGACGGGCGAGGCCGCGGGAGCAGCGGTCTGGACCACGACGGGCGTCGCGGCAGCTCAAATCTCCTTGTTCGAACGCGCCGATCAAGGAGAGGCCCGACGTGGCATCCCGATCGCGCCGGCCGCTTGTGGCGGCCGGGGGTCAGCGGACCTCGACGCGTACCGAGTCGAGGGCGGGGATCTGGTTGGCGCGCTGCATCATCGGGACGCGGTGGGAGGCGTCGCCGGCCCAGGCGGAGCACTGGAAGGTGCCCTCCTGCGGCAGGCCAGGTACCCGGATCTCGATGATGTCCGGCTCGGTGCCGCCGCGGCTGTCCTCGGTCGCGACGAAGAACGCCGGCGCGGGCGCGGGCTCGGGTGCCACCCGGGTGCTGGTGAGCACGCGGCAGGCGGTGTGGAAGTGGCCGCGCACCAGGCCTCGCTCGTTGAGGATCGACATGTCCACGTAGTACCCGCCGCGCCCGGCCGGCAGGAAGCGGTCGCGGACGAGGTTGCGGGTGCTGACCCGGATCGTGAAGGGCTGGTTGACGCCGACCCGCTCGGGTGCGTCGGTGATGAGCAGCGACGGGTTGTTCGCGGCGTCGGCGAGCTCGCCCATCTCGGTGTCCACGCACCGGCCGCCGTTCTGGAAGCCGTCGTGCCGCGGCAGGTCGTTTCCCTCCGCGCACTCGTCCGGCCCGAAGTCCAGGCCGGGTGGCGCGGACGTGGTCGGCGGCGGGGGCGGGGGCGCGGTGGTCGGGGGCTGCGGCGGGCCAGTGGTGACCGGTGGCCGGGTGGTCGGGTGGGTGCCGTCTCCGCGTCCGGGCTGGGGTGGGCCGGTGGTGACCGGCGGGCGGGTCGTCCGGGTGTTCGCGGCCGGCGGCCGCGGTGCCCGGGGCGCGTCGGTCTGGTCGGACTCGCCGGTCTCCTCGGTGCGCGGGGCCGGCTGCCGGGCCGGACGCCGGGTGGCCGGGCTCGTCGCCGGCGGCTTGTCGCGCGCCGCGGGCGTGGTCGGATCGGGTGCCGGGGTCGACTCCGAGTACTCGTTGGGCGCTCCGAGATCGCCGGCGGCCTGCGGTTCGTTCAGGACCTCCTGCTCGCCGGGCTGGCCCGCGCAGCCGGCCAGCGCGGTGGCGAACACGGTGAGCGTCGCGAGTGCCAAACGGATCCGGACGTGGTGTGCCATGAGCGGGACTCCAGGGTGCGGAGAGCGGGGGTACCGAGCAGCGGCGGTGACAACGTCAGCCCAGCGGGCGGAGCGTACTCCCGGCGCGTCGAGGCACGTCAAACGCGCGAAACCCTTTGTTTAAGCCGGTTTTGAGGAAGCATGGCGGTGGATTGCGCCACTTTGCGGCGGATCGCACCCCACCGGCGCCGGATCAACCGGAAGCAAACCTTAAGGTGCGGCTAACCGCCGGAAAAGCTTGCTCCGGGCGGCCTTGCCCAAAGGCACGCACGCCGTGGATCGTGGGTTCAACGGGGGAGGTTGGTCGATGCCAAACGATGCGGATCTGGCCGAGTTCGGCCGGCTGTTCCAGCGGTTTCTCCAGCTGGTGCTGGAGCGGGCCGGTGACCGGCCCTCCGAGCTGATCGCGATGATCACCGGTCACCTGGGCGTGGAGCCGACGGGGCTGCCGGTGGTCGCGGAGTCCTACCAGACCTTCGACCACGCCAACGTGCAGGTGGCGCTCGAGGCATACCTCGCCGGCGAGGGCCGCTCCGCCGAGCTGATCGGGGTCGCCGGCCAGGGCATGCGCGACATGCACAGCCTCGCCGAGGTGGTCGAGCTGTCCGCGCGGCACCACATGTTCTCGCCCGGCGGGGTCGACTACGCGACCGCGCCGGCCGGGGTCGGCGTGGAGCGCCGGGTCGTCAACTTCGGCATCTTCCTGGTCTCCGACGGGCCGGCGCGGCTCGTCGCCCTGCTGCGCGGCAGCTCCGCGCGGCACGGCCGGCCCGCCGTGCAGCTGGAGGTGCTGTCCGCCGACCCCGCGGCCGCGCAGGGCATGCTCGCCGAGGTGCGGCGGCTGATGGTCACGCACAACGTCTTCCGCGGCCAGGTCGTCTCCTTCGAGACGGACGAGGTCGCTTTCGGCCACGGCGGTGTCGGGCCGCTGCGCTTCCACGCGCGGCCGGCGCTCGACGCGCACGACGTGGTGCTGCCGCCGGGCACGCTCGACTCCGTCGACCGCCAGATCGTCGGGATGGCCCGCCACCGCGAGCTGTTGCGCGCCGCCGGCCACCCGCTCAAGCGGGGCGTGCTGCTCTTCGGCCCACCGGGCACAGGCAAGACCCACACCGTCCGATATCTGATGTCGCGGCTGCCGGACTTCACGGTGGTACTGCTGCCGGGGATGGCGCAGCAGTTCATCCAGCACGCGTGCGGGCTGGCCCGCCTGCTCCAGCCGGCCCTGGTGGTGATGGAGGACGTCGACCTCGTCGCCGAGTCGCGTAACATGCGGCACGGCATGGACAACCCGCTGCTGTTCCAGGTGCTCAACGAGATGGACGGGCTCTCCGGCGACGCCGACGTGGCGTTCCTGCTCACCACCAACCGGGCCGACCTGCTGGAGGCGGCCCTGGCCCAGCGGCCCGGCCGGGTCGACCTGGCCGTCGAGCTGCCGCTGCCCGACGAGGCCGGACGCGCGGCGCTGCTGCGCCTGTACGGGCGCGGGCTGTCGCTGACCGAGCCGCAGGTGGCGGAGATCGTCACGGCGACCGCCGGGATGACCGCGTCGTTCTTCGCCGAGCTGGCCCGGCGTGCGACGCTGCTGGCGGCGATCGACGGAGGCGCCGCGGCCTCGTTCGACCACGTGCGCGCGGCGCTGGTCGAGCTGGAGGAGAGCCGGCGCCTCGTGTCGCGCCAGCCGTGACGGGGGAGGACCGCACTGTTTCGCACGCTGCTCGCGGCCCGCTTCCTGTCCAGCGCGGGCGACGCGCTCAGCCTCGTCGCGCTCATGGTGCACGTCGCCGACTCGACCGGCCAGGCGCTCGCCGTCTCGGTGCTGCTGCTGGTCGGCGACTTCGCGCCGTCGCTGTTCGGGCCGCTGACCGGGGCGATCAGCGACCGCTTCGACCTGCGCCGCGTCATGATCGGGTGCGAGCTGGCACAGGGCGCGCTGCTCGTGCTGATCGCCCTCTCGCTCGACAACCTGCCGCTGTTGCTCGTCCTGGTCGGCCTCCGCGCGCTGGCCGGCCAGATCTTCCTACCGGCCTCCCGGGCCGCCGTGCCGGCCCTCGTCGCCGACCGCGACCTGCCCGGCGCGAACTCCACATTGGGCCTCGGCACCAACGGGGCCGAGGCCGTCGGCCCCTTGCTCGCCGCCGCGCTCCTTCCCTTCGCCGGGGTACGCGGGGCGCTGCTCGTCGACGCCGCCACGTTCGCCATTTCGGCCGTGCTGCTCGCCACGCTCCGCCCGATCCCGCCCGCCACGGCGGCGCCCGCGCTGCTCGCCGGTGCCCGGGAGGGGCTGCGCTACATGTGGGCCACCCCCGCGGTACGGGTCGTCGCGCTCGGCTTCTGCGGCGTGGTGGCGTTCACCGGCATCGACGACGTGGCGCTGGTCGTGCTCGCCAAGGACACGTTCCGGGCCGGTGACGCGGCGGTCGGCGTCCTGCTCGCCGGCGTCGGGATCGGCCTGCTCGCCGGGTACGCGCTGCTGACCCGGTACGCCGGCCGGTTCGCGATGGCCGGGCTGCTGGTGGCCGGGTTCGCGGTGAGCAGCGTCGGCAACCTGCTCACCGGGCTGGCCTGGGCGGTGGCGGCCGCGTTCGCGCTCCAGACGGTGCGCGGGCTGGGCATCGCCGCGATGGACGTCGCCAGCAACACCCTCGTGCAGCGGCTCGTGCCGGTCGGGCTCATGGGCCGCGTCTTCGGCACCCTGTACGGCGCCGTCGGCGCCGCCGCCGCGCTGTCCTATGTGGCCGGCGGCGTGCTGCTGGATGCGACGTCGGCGCCGGTCACGTTCGTGCTCGCCGGAGCGGGCGGCACACTGGTGACGCTTGTGGCGGGCATCCGACTCCGGCGGGCCCTCCACGGGTAGCCCAGCGGTCGTACGCTCCCGTGACATGGCCCTGGAGGAGTGGATCGCGCTCGGCGGGCTGGTCGTCGCCGTGGCGGGCGTCGTCGTGGCCGTGCTCCAGTGGCGGTCCGGCCGTCCGGCACCGCCGCCGCGGCCAGCCGCCCGGCCGCCGGTGCTGCCGGCGCTGCTGCGGGCCCAGCGGGCGTACGCCGGGGCGCTGCCCTACCTCGCCGCCCTGGGCGGTGCCGCGCCCGAGCTCGCCGCGGTGTACGTGACGCTCCGCGCCGGCCGGATCGAGCGGGCGGCGGCCGTCGCCGGCCCACCCGACCAGGGCAAACCACCCGCCGAGCCGCGGGTCACCGAGGTCGACCTGGCCGAGGTGGTCTCCGCGCCGGGCGGGGCGGTGCTGGTCGGCGGCGCCGGTTCGGGCAAGTCCACAGTGGTCTCGCGGGTGGTGGCCGAGGCCGCCGAGCGGTGGCTGGCCGCCGGGGAGGGCACGCCCGGCCCGGCCGGTCTCCCGCTCGTCGTGCCGGCGCGGCTGCTCGGCCCCTCGGCGGACCTGCACCGGGCGGTCGCCGCCGGGCTGGCCCGCACCGCCCGCCTCGCCGAGGACGACCTGTCCGCCCTGCTCGCCGCGGCGCCGCCCGGCGGCGGTCACTGGCTCGTGGTCGTCGACGGGCTGGACGAGGTCGTCGACGCGGGAGAGCGCCGCGACGTGGTGCGGCGGCTCGCGATGTGGCTGGCCGACCCCGGCGCGCCGCACCGGATCGTCGTCACGACCCGGCCGCCGCGCGAGGGCGAGCTGGCCCCGCTGCGCGCGGCCGGTGCGACCGAGTTCCACTTGCGACCGTTCGATGTGGACGGCCTGGCCGTGTTCGCGCGCCGCTGGTTCGCCGCGGTACACCCGAACGGTGGCGACCTGGCCGGCCGCTTCCTCGCCCGGGTCGCCGCCGACCGGCTGGGCGGGCTGGTCCGCACGCCGCTGCTCGCCACGATCGCGGCGGTCGTCTTCGGGCGCTCGCTCGACCAGCCGCTGCCCGCCGGCCGGGCCAGCCTGTACGAGGCGTACGTCGACCTCTCGCTCCGGCGCCGCCGCAGCCCCCGCGACGTGGCCGAGAGTGACCCGGACGACCCGCGCGCACGGGTGTGGCGCGGCGACCCGAGCGGCCAGGCGTTGCTGTGGGAGCTGTTCCTGCACACCGAAGACCTGCTCCGCCACCTCGCCGACCGGCGGTTGGCCGGCGACCCGGCCCCGCTGGCCGGCATCGCCACCACGTGGGTCACCGACGTGCTGGGGGACGGCGACCGGGCCCGCCGGCTCGTCGCCGCAGACCCCGCGTGGGCGCATCTGGTGCCCGCGCTGCTGGCCGAGACCGGGCTGGTCGGTCCGGCCGGCGCTGACGCGGAGTTCACCCACCCGAGCTTCACCGAGTACCTGGCGGCCCGGCACCGCGCCCTCGGCATGCCGGAGAGCCTCGCGGCGGTGGACGACGGCGCCACCCGCGGCTTCGGCCTCTTCGCGGTGGCGGCGGCGGTCCGCCGCGAGCCGGCCGCCGCGGCCACGGTGGAGGCGCTGCTCGACGGCGACCATGTCGACCTGCGCACGCTCGCCGAGATCCTCGCCGACGGGGTGCCGCTCGACCCGGCGTTCCAGCGCCGTGCCGCCGCCGACATCGTCGCCCGGTGCCGCGAGGCCGGCCGGCGGTACGGCAGCTTCCGGCACGAGGAGACGGTCGCGGCCGTGGCCGCCCACCCGTTCGCGGCCGACCGCCTCGCCGCGGTCGCCGGCAGCGCGGACGAGCCGGCCGGTTTCCGGGGCACCGCCGCCCGCCTGCTCGCCGCCGCGGGCCGGCCGGAGGCGGTCGAGGCGCTGCTGCCGGCGCTCGACGACACCGACCTGACGGCCGCCGAGCGGGCCACCCTCGCCGAGGTCACCGCCGGGCTCGGCACCGGGCCGGTGGCCGCCCGCGGGCTCGACACGCTGCGCGCCCTGGCCGGCGGCGACCAGGAGGATTGGGCCGCCCACGACGCCGCGGTCGCCCTAGCCGAGCACGGCACGCACGCCGACCGCGCGGGCCTGCTCGCGCGGGCCACCGAGGAGGGGTCCAGCTACTGGCGCGTGCTGGTCGCGGCCGCGCTGGCCCGGCACGGCGACGCGGCACAGCGGACCGGCGCCGTGCACGTGCTCGACGGCCTGCTCACCGACGACATCCTCGCCGTCGCACCCTTCGCCGAGTACGGCGGGCCGGACGCCCGGCGGCGCCTCGCCGCCGTCGCCGCCGACCGCGCGGTGGCGCCCGGCATCCGCCGCGCCGCCGTCGGCGGCATGCTGCGCTTCGCCGGTCCGGACGAGCGCGAGTCCATCGTGGACACCGTCCGCGGCCTGCTGAACCGCGCGGAGGAGTCCGATCGCGGACCGATCCTGGTCGACCTCGTCGCGCACGGGCCCGGCGCCGACCAGGCCGCGGCGTTCGCTCGCGACCCTTCGGTGGGCACGGGTCCGCGTGGCATGGTCGCGGTTGCGCTACTACGCGACGGCGCGGCCGCCGATCGGGGTGTCGGCTTCGACGTGCTGCGGGCGATCGCGAGGGACGCCAACGTGAGGGCGTACGAGCGCGAAGAAGCCCTGCGCGCGCTCGCCACGTACGGGGGACCGCCCGGCCTCGCCGCGGTGGCCGAAGCCGTCGGCGCGGCGGACCCGCCGGACGTGCGGCTCGCCGCCGCCCGCGGCCTCGCGCTGCACGGCGACCCCGTGGAGCGCGCCACCGGGCGGCGGTCGCTGACCGCTCTGGTGGAGGCGGGCCGGCCGCCCGAGGCGGACCCGTGGGACATCGTGCCGGGGCACGCCGCGGTCGATCTCGCCGAGTACGGCACCGCGGCCGACCGGGCCTGGCTCGCCCAGCTGGGCGCGGACGCCGGGACGACCGGGCGCCTGCGCGGCCAGGTGCTCGACGGGCTGTTCCGCTTCGGCACCGGCGGCGAGCGGGCCGCCGCCCGGACGCTGATGGAGCGGCTGGTGCGCGACGCCGGCGACGACTGGGTCGAGCGCGGGCTCGTGGCGAAGACGCTCGTGCAGTCCGGCGGCCCGCCCGAGCGGCGCACGCTCCGGCGGTGGGCGGCCGACGGCGGCCTGGCCAGCGGCACCCGCTACCGCGCCGCCGAGGCCCTCGCCGACGACGGCGGGCCCGCCGACCTCGCGGGCGCGCTGCGCGC
This sequence comes from Phytohabitans sp. LJ34, assembly GCF_052068095.1. Classification (NCBI taxonomy): domain Bacteria; kingdom Bacillati; phylum Actinomycetota; class Actinomycetes; order Micromonosporales; family Micromonosporaceae; genus Phytohabitans; species Phytohabitans sp. LJ34. The sequence continues at coordinate 39,299 of NZ_JBQHDG010000042.1, forward strand.
CTTCGCCGAGCTCCTCGACGACCCCGCCGCCGACCCGGTGGTGCGCCACTTCGCCGCCCGCGACCTGTACCAGCACGGCGGCGCGGCGGAGCGCGCCGACCTGGAGCGGCGGGCACAGGACCGGTCGGCCGACCCGCGGGCCCGGGTCGTCGCCGCGGCCGGCGTCATGCGGAGCCGCGAGGGTGCCGCCGCCCGCCTGGCCGCCGGGGTCCTCGCCAGCCTCGCCGCGGACCCGGACCTCGACGTGGAGATGCGGCTGGAGGCGGCCCAGCAGCTCGTCGAGCACGGCGACCGCGAGGCGCACGACGCCGCGATCCACCTCGCCGGCGACCCGGTGCTGCGACTGGGGGTCGCGCAGGCGTTCCTGACCACGATGCGCCCGGTCACCGCCGCGCACGAGGCGGCGGCCGCCGGGCATCTCGCCGCCCTGCTGCGCGAGTCCACGATGCGGGCGGACGACAGCCAGTTCATGGCGGACCTGCTGGTGCGCGCGGCCAAGGCGGTGGACACCGCGCTGGAGCTGTCGCGCGACCCCGCGGTCCCCGAGGACAACCGGCTGTCCGCCGCGTACGCCCTCTACTCGGCCGACCACTACGACGCGCTCGTCCGCCTCGCCGGCGACGGCGCGCTGGCGCCGGCGGTGCGCATCCCGGTCGCGCGGTGGCTGGCCGGCGAGGACGAGGGTCCGCGCCGGGCGGCGGGCCTGGCGGCGCTGGAGTCGATCGTCACCGACCGCGCGACGACCGGCGACGGCCGCGAGCTCGCCGTCGGTGCGCTGCGCCGCCACTTCGACAACGCCGCCGAGGTCCTGACCCGCCTGGCAACCGCCCCCGCGGCACCGGTGGACACCCGCTGCGCCGCGGCCGCCGCGCTCGCCGAGCACGGCACGGACGGCCTGGCCCGGCACGGCGCCGAGGTGCTCGCCGACCTCGCGGCGAACGGCCCGACCTGGTGGGTCCGCCTGCACGCGGTGCTCGGCATCCAGCTGTACGCCACCGGCGTGCCGGTCCCCACCGGCGCCGGCACGCACCCGGTCGTCCGCGCCTTCGCCGCGCGGCACGTAGCCAACGAGGGCGATCCGGAAGGCCTGGCGGTGCTACGCGCCATGCTCGGCGACCCGGCGGCGCCGGACGAGGCCCGCGCGCTCGCGGTGGCGATGCTCGTCGCCGCGGGAGAGCCGGCCGTAGGCGTCGAGGCGATGTCCGCGCCGGACACGACCGCGCTGGTCCGTGCGGCGGCCGCGACCGCGCTGGCCGAAGACGACTCCACAGCGGACGAGGGCGCGCTCGAGACGCTCGCCCGGCTGGCGGTGGACCGGTCCGCACCGGACGACGTGCGCGCCGCGGCCGTCACCTTTCTCAGCCGCCGCGACCGGCTCGCGGCGGCCATGCGGATCGCCCCCGACCCGGACGCCTCCGGCCTGCCCCGGCTCGCGGCGGCCACCGCGCTCCTCGCCGCCGGCGTCCCCGGCGCGGCCGAGTTGGTGCACCCCGAGGAGCCGGGCGGTCGCCTGTGGCTGTGGGCGCTGGCCGCGCTCAACCAGTACGGCGACGAGGCCGACCGCGACGTCGACCTGGTCGCCGCCATCCGGTACTTCGCCGACGAGGTGGGCCCCGGCGACCCGCTGGTGCGGCACCTCACGACCACCGGGTGGTACGACTACGACGACCCGCCGCTCGACTGCCTGCGCCAGGAGCTCGTCGGCGTCCTGATGACGATCGACGGCGATCCCGAGCTGTGGCGGGAGAGCGCCCGCGAGGTCACCCGCCACGGCGACGGCTACGAGCGCCTGCTGGCCCGCGCCGTGCTTCGCGAGACAGATCCGGCGGCAGCGGTCGAGCTGGACAAAACGGCCTAACGATCGCGCAGGCCAGAGCCTTGACAAGCGCTTTCCTGAATCCATAGCCTTCTACTTTGTTTAAACGTTTCATCACTGTGCCCGTCGATACCCAGCCGCCCACCAACGGAGGCGCTGATGCATACCCGGACCCGCGCGCTGCTCGCGAGCGCCTGCACGATCGCCCTCATGACCCTCGGCGCCGTCCCGGCCTCGGCCGGCGGTCACGGCCGCACCGGCCCCCGCCTCGAACGCCTCGACCGCGGCCTCGTCGCGGCCACCACCGACGGCGGGATCTTCCTCAGCTGGCGGCTGCTCGGCCACGAGGCCACCGGCCACTCCGCCACCGGCCTGACCGGCGCCGACTTCCGGGTGTACCGGGACGGCCGGCCGATCGCCACCGTCACCGACAGCACCAACTACCTCGACGCGGCCGGCACCGCCACGTCGCGGTACCGGATCGGCACGCTGGTCCGCGGCCGCGAGGTGGCCCGGAGCGCGGCGGTGACCCCCTGGTCCGGCGCCTCCCGCGACATCCCGCTGCGCAAGCCCGCCGACGGCGTGACCCCGCGCGGCGAGGCGTACACCTACTCCGCCAACGACCTCAGCGTCGGCGACGTGGACGGCGACGGCCAGTACGAGTACGTGGTCAAGTGGGACCCCTCCAACTCCAAGGACGTGTCCCAGGTCGGCTACACCGGCCCGGTCTACATCGACACCTACGAGGCGGACGGCACGCTCCTGTACCGCGTGGACCTCGGCGTCAACGTCCGCGCCGGCGCGCACTACACCCAGTTCCTCGTGTACGACTTCGACGGCGACGGCCGCTCGGAGATGATGTTCAAGACCGCGCCGGGCACCCGGGTGACCCGGTACAAGCGGGACGGCACGGCGGGCGAGACCCGTTACGTCACGATGCCCAGGCGGGACATCCGCGCCGGGTACTCGCACGCCGACGACTACCGGCTGAGCGCCGCGGACTACCGCGAGCGCCTCGTCGGCGTCTTCCAGGGCTGGGACAGGCACCCCGAGGTGGTCGCCGGCCGGTGGCCGTCCACACTGGAGGCCGCGCTCGGCATCCCGCCGGCGTACGCCTACCCGCTGTCGCGTGTGGACGCCGAGGCGCTGGTCGACCACTTCATCGACGTGTACGCACCGGCCCGCAGCGCCCGCAACGTCCTGCGCAACTTCGAAGGCTTCATCGTGGACGGTCCGGAGTACCTGACCGTCTTCGACGGCGCCACCGGCCGCGAGCTCCAGACGGTCGACTACAAGCCGGGCCGCCACGACGACGGGCTCATGTGGGGCGACTACGCGATGTCCCGCATCGAGCCCGGCAACCGCGTCGACCGCTTCCTCGCCGGCGTGGCCTACCTCGACGGCAAGCGCCCCTCGGCGGTCTTCGCCCGCGGCTACTACACCCGGTCCACATTGGTCGCCTACGACTGGGACGGCCGGCGCCTGCGCGAGCGGTGGTACGTCGACAGCGGCTGGACGCCGATGACCAACCCGTTCAACGACAGCCCGCACGGCCGCGACGGCACCGACCCCGAGTTCAAGACGCTCACCACGCAGGGGTACCACTCGCTCAGCGCGTCCGATGTGGACGGTGACGGCAAGCAGGAGATCGTGTACGGCGCGGCCACCATCGACCACGACGGCACCCTGCTGTACAGCTCGTTCGCGGTGGGCCCACCGGCGAGCGCGGTCGCCGGCCAGAACGTGCGCCTCGGCCACGGCGACGCGATGCACGTGACCGACATCGACCCGGCCCGCCCCGGCCTGGAGATCTACACCTGCCACGAGGGCGGCACGTTCGCACCGTACGGCCACGCCATGCGCGACGCGGCCACCGGCGAGGTCCTGTTCGGCGACTACACCGGCCGCGACACCGGACGCGCGATGGTCGGCGACGTCGAGCCGGCCGTGCCCGGCCTGGAGGCCTGGCCGGCCATGCCGCCGAACGCGGCCGACCTCGGCATCGGCCTCTTCTCCGCGGACGGCGACCTGCTCGCGCCCACCACGCCCGGCACCAACATGAGCATCCGCTGGGCGGCCGACCTGACCACCCAGATCGTCAACGGCCAGGCGCCCGCCGACACGACCGTCGACGACTGGAAACGCGGCCGGCTGCTCACCGCCACCGGCACCACCACCAACAACGGCACCAAGGGCAACCCGGGCCTGGTCGCCGACGTGCTGGGTGACTGGCGCGAGGAGCTGCTGGTGCGCACGCTCGACAGCACCGCGATCCGGGTCTTCCTGAGCACGGAGGTCACCGGCCACAAGCTCTACACGCTGATGCACGACCCGCAGTACCGCGCCGAGGTCGCGAGGCAGCAGACCACCTACAACCAGCCGTCGTACACCAGCTTCTACCTGGCCTCCGACACCGACTGGTCCAAGGTCCCGCTGCCGCGCACCTGACCCGGGAGCGAGCCCCCTGGGCCGCACCTTGTCGGACCGGTGCCGCGGCCCGGCCCGGCTGTCGCCGCACCGCATGTGACGCGGCGTTACCGGCCTGGAGGGGGCTTCCGGATCTAGAACGGTTAGGGCTGATCTGCCGACCTAACCGTTCTAGATCTCGAAGCTCGCGCCGTGGATGCCGTCTTGGTGGCTACTGGCGGCGACGAAGGCCGCTCGACGCCATCGCCGCCGACTGGGGGACGTCTGTGGACAGCGCCCTGATCCCTACCCCGAAAGGTCTCTAGACCTTTCGGAGTCAGGGTGTCTGCCCTTTCTGGATTTGCCCGCGCTCACTGTCAGTTGTAGACCGTGTGCTCCCGCGGGCACCGCTGCCGGCTGGCGGCTCGCGGAGCGAGCCGAAACCGCCGGCCGTCCACTGCCGGGTCCGCGGTGCAAGCCCCTCGGGTCCGTTCGCGGACAGCCGTATGCCTCTACCCCTCCGACATCCTGACGTAGCGTTACCAGCGTCCGGGGTCGGGCTTTGAGATCTAGGAGACTTAGGGTTGAAATGGCGCCCTAACTCTCCAAGATCTGGCATCGGACCCTGTTTCACGCCGCTGTGGCGGTTACTCGTGGTGACGGCGTGTCTGTCCGGCCCTGGCGCCCGTCGCTTCGGTGGGGCATTGTGGACAAACGGGCCGTGCGCGGCGCCATCCGGGGTGAGCGTGACCAGCGGTGGACGGGTGAGGCCGCGGGAGCAGCGGTCTGGACCACGACGGACAGAGATGATGTTTGTGAGCACCTCCCGTCGGGGGTCTGACCCTACGACGGACTGACTTCGGGTCTT